>CAYNEH010000035.1:0-11602 GCA_964396195.1 uncultured Oscillospiraceae bacterium | reverse complement strand
ATAAGTTGCGCAAATTGAAAAAGGCGCAAAAGAAGACATAGTTTGCAGACTCTGGCAGAATGGCGTCACAGAACACCATTCTGAAAGGAGACAGCAAACTATGTCCGAAAAGATTATACAGCTAAATGAAGAAATAATCAGGGGCAGATCAGGGAATTGGTCCGCAGCAGTGCGGAAGAAACGCCGAACGAGCTGCCGGAGAAAGAGCCGGAACCGCCCTTTGCAGGGCAGACGGTATCCGTACGTCTGCGCGGACGGCATCTGCCTTCGCCGCAACCGGGGCTGAGGGTACGAAAATGTGGCCATTAGGGTGGCAATTGCCGTGAATAAAGGCGGTTTCGTGAGGTTTCGGGTGCCGCAGAGAGGATGAGAGCGGACAAGGCCGGCCGGGTCAGCTTCTTTCCGTTGCTTCGCGGGTGCGGCCTGACCGGTGTAAAACTCATCGTCGGGGACAAGTGCACGGGACTGCTGAAAGCGGCAGGAGAAGTGTTTCCGGATGCAAAATACCAGCGCTGCACGGTACATTTCTGCCGCAATGTTTTCTCTGTTATTCCCGGCTGCTCCATCGAGAGCGGAGCATTTCTATAAATCCGGTTTCGGAACGAGCGGTCATCATAATCACAATAATAGCCGCCACGGCAATAATTCCGACCGGATAATATCCCGCCAGAGAGTCTCCGGTATGGCCAATCAGCTTGAGTCTGTTTTTCACGCTGTATTGAGCATTCAGCGTACCGGACTCGATTATTGCCGTCAGCGCATCCCGTTCGCCGCTTCCGACCGCGTGTGCTTCCAGCTTCGGATAGCCATACGCTCCGGACGCTACTTCCGCGGTTGTCACGAACAAAACATGTTCAGTTTCGTCCTCCAGCGACAGTTCCGTACCGTCATCCAATGTGATATAAACGACCCTGTCCCCGACGGGTGCGGAGAGATCTCCTTCATAGGTAAATCCGCCCACCTGCGGGAACCCGTCAAAAACCGACTGCTCATAGTCTATGCGCTTGGTCGTGTCGTTAAGCGTCAGATGGGACAGACCTGCCTCCAGGATCTCTTTCAACTGCTTTCCCGAAACCGATACGGTCACGAGTTCATTATCCGCCACTGACATTGCCAGCTTTTCCTCGGTCACTTCGCCCGCCAGCAAGTTGCACAGCAGATCCTTCTGCGGTATCAGCGCCGCGTCCGCGCCTGTCAGCAGTATCGCGCCGTCAGCCACAGCTCCTCCCAGGCTGAGCTGCCCGGTATATTCCGGAACATCTCCCTCTGCTTTAAGTACCAAAGGCAGCGTTCCCACCGTGTCCCGCCCGCTGCTGTCGACTCCGTCGGCCGACGATGTCAGGCAGACGGGCACGCAGATCAGGATCACCAAAATCAGGGCAGCAAAGCTCATCCTCCGGAGGATTCGATTATAATTCATTGATTTCTTTCACATTGTGACAAGCCACAAAATGGTTCGGCAAAACTTCTTCATATTCCGGCTGCTGCTGACGGCAGATGTCGGTAGCGTACCGGCATCTTGGCGCGAATCTGCAGCCGGGCTTGGGATTTATCGGTGATGAGAGCTCACCCTCCAGCAATATCTGCTTTCTCTCAACATCAATGCTGGGGATGGGAATCGCCGAAAGCAGGCCTTTGGTATACGGATGCAGCGGCTTATCAAACAGATCATCTACCGCCGCTTTTTCCACCATGCAGCCCACATACATCACCAGAATATCATCTGAGATGTGCTTGACCACCGACAGATCATGGGTGATAAACAAATACGCCAGTCCGCTCTGCTCCTGAATATCCTGGAGAAGATTTATAACCTGAGCCTGGATTGAAACATCCAGCGCGGATACCGGTTCATCACATACGATGAACTGGGGATGGAGCGCCAGAGCACGCGCGATGCCTATACGCTGGCGGCGGCCGCCGTCAAGCTCATGCGGATAAGAATAGGCGAAACGTCTGGCCAGACCTACCCGGTCCATAATCTCAAATACCGCTTTTTCTCTCTCGGCTTTAGAGCGGTAAACATGAAATATCTCCAGTGGGTCAGCTATAAGCTCCTGCACGCAAAAACGGGGATTCAGTGACGCCATGGGGTCCTGGAAGATCATCTGCATTTGCTTGCACATTTCCCGCCGTTTTTTCCCTTTGGCAAAAGTAATGTCTTCGCCCTTGAAGATAATCTGTCCGTCGGTGGCATTGGTCAGTCCCAATATGACCTGACCCAGCGTGGACTTACCGCAGCCGGACTCTCCGACAACGCCCAGAGTCTTGCCGTCGGCAAGGTCGAAGCTCACGCCATCCACCGCGTGCAGCTCTCCGCCGTTGACCTTATAATACTTCTTAAGGTTTTTTACCTGCAACAGTTCAGCCATCGATATTTCCCTCCTCGTTCACCGGCAGGGTACTGTGGAAGCAGCGTACCATATGGCCTCCGCCCATATCCTTCAGTTCAGGGTGGCACTTGCAGCAATGCTCATCCGCGTAAATGCAGCGCGGGCTGAAATAACAGCCCTCCGGCAGATTCGCCGGATCCGGCATAAGGCCGCTTATCGGCTGAAGCCTGCGCTCTTTGCGCGTCAGGGACGGAATGGAATTAAAGAGGCCGACAGTGTACGGATGAGCCATATGGTGGAATATATCGTCCAGCGTTCCGTATTCCACGACTTCGCCGGCATACATGACAGCCAGTCGCTGGCAGCACTCGGCAATAATTCCCAGGTCGTGGGTTATCATCAATACGGCGGTTCCCATTCGTTTCTTCAGGTCGTTCATCATATTCAGCACCTGAGCTTGAATCGTCACATCAAGTGCCGTTGTCGGTTCATCCGCAATGAGCAGAGCCGGATTGCAGGCAAGCGCCATCGCAATCACCACTCGCTGTTTCATGCCTCCCGACAACTCATGGGGATAGTTGCTGCTGCGCTCCGCTCCGATACCTACCATCTGAAGCATTTCCAGACTGCGCTGCATAGCCTCAGCCCGGCTGCAGTTTTCATGGAGGCGAATTGCCTCGGATATCTGGTCACCTATCCGTATTACCGGATTCAGGGCGGTCATCGGATCCTGAAAAATCATCGATATTTCGTTGCCGCGGATCTTGCGCAGCGCCGCGTCTTTCATTTTGGTTATATCTTCGCCGCGGAACAAAATCTCCCCGCTTATGATTTTCCCGGGCGGGTTGGGGATCAGATTCAGAATGCCGAGAGCCGTTGTGGTTTTTCCGGCACCGGTCTCACCCACCAGTCCGAGTGTTTCTCCCGCCTCCAGTGAAAGGCTGATGTCGTTTACCGCCCGATAGGTCGCCTGTTCCGTAACATAATGAATGGTCAGGTTTTTAATCTCAAGTAAGCTCATTTTGCCCCACCTCACTGTTTAAGTTTCGGATCCAGCGCGTCGCGCAGGCCATCGCCCAGAAGGCTGAATCCCAGAAGGGTGACCATGATAGCGACACCGGGGAAAATTACGATAGGCCAGAAATCACGGATATAGGCCCGGCCGGCATTCAGAATTGCACCCCATTCGGGAGTTGGCTCCTGAACGCCCAGGCCAATGAAGCTCAGGCTTGAAATAGTAAGAATCGCCATGCCGATTTTCATGGACGCATCCACAATCAACGGCGCGATGGTGTTGGGAAGTACATGCTTGAGAATTATACGTCCGTGCCCCGCTCCGTTGGCTCGAGCTGCGGTTATATACTGTTCGCTGCGGATGGTCAGTACGGTGGAGCGAAGAATGCGCGCTCCGCCGGGAATACTGGACAGGCCGACCGCGATGCCGGTATTTACCAGTCCGGAACCCAGTGCCGCCGATATTGCGACCGCCAGCAGCAGGCCGGGGATAGCCATCATAATATCAATGATGCGCATGATAATGGTGTCCACCCAGCCGCCGAAATATCCGGATATCGCACCCAAGGCACCGCCGATAATCAGGGCAATGATGACGGCGATCAGCGCCACCAGCAGGGAAACTCTGCCGCCGTAAAGTATGCGGGCCAGCAAATCACGTCCGAAATTATCTGTACCCATCGGGTGCTCAAGGCAGGGCATTGTGAAACGCGCCCCGAAGTCCTGGGCACTATAATCATACGGAGTCAGGAAATTGGCAAAAATGACGCTGAACAGAACAACGCCGACCAGAATCATTCCGACAATAGCCAGCTTGTTTTTCATCAGACGATGAAAAACATCCCGCCACTGTCCGTGTTTCCGCGCGAAATCTTCAAGAGTCTCGATATCTTTCTCTTTCTGTTTCTTTGTTACTGCGAACACTTAAGCCACCTTCCTTTCCTTTTTTTTGTCGTCTTTTGTCTTAACGGAAACATACTTGGAGTGAATCCGCGGATCCACATAGGCGTAGCAGATATCTACCAGCAGGTTCATAATGCAGATACAGAAAGCCAGTACCAGCACGCAGGCATTGATAATCGGGTAGTCTCTGCCGGAAATTCCGTTCATCATATAGGTTCCGAGGCCCTGGATATTGAAGATTGTCTCAATAACAACGCTGCCGGCGACCACACTTCCGAGCTGCATGCCTACCACGGTCATGATAGGGATAATGGCGTTGCGCAGTTCATGTTTGAAGATAATGGAACGCTCTGAGCAGCCTTTGGCGCGGGCCGTGCGGATGTAGTCGGCGCGAATGACCTCCAGCATTGAGGATCGGGACATACGGGAAACGGATGCCACCGAGCTCATGGCGTTGGTCATTACCGGCAGTATCATATACTTCCAGCCGTTCATGCCGTTGGGGGGCAGCCATCCCAATTTGAGAGAGAAAATGATAATGCACACCATGGCCAGCCAGAAGTTCGGCATGGAAGCAAAGAAAAGAGATGCCACAGTGACACCGTAGTCCAGAAGACTGTACTGCTTTGTAGCGGAGATAATTCCAAACGGAACACCAAGAAGTGCCGTTACCAGCACGCTGAGCAGTCCGAGCTTCAGAGTGATCCCCATGCGGGACAATATCTCCGGTCCAACCTCGTGGCCATAGGAATAAGATGTGCCGAAGTCAAATTCGGTCACTATACCTTTTACATAGTTGAAGTATTGCGTAAAGAAGGGCTTATCCAGGCCCAACTTTGCCTCCAGTTCCGCATAGGCCTCCGGCGTATAGCCTTTGGTACCCAGCAGCGACATAACCGGATCTCCCGGGGAGAAATAGCTGATACTGAACACTATCAGCAGCACGCCCAAGCACACTGGAATGATCCACAGCACGCGTTTCAGTATAAATTTTGTCATAGCAGCCAAGCCTCGCTTTCTCTTTGATGCTGAATACAATGTTCAGTTCTAAGAATGGGGCTCCTTCCGGAGCCCCATTCTTATTTAGCTCTGTTCAGATAAATGATTAACCAGCGAATTCCACAAAGCGGAGGTTGGAGCCAACGGCGCTGAGCAGATGGACGTCCTTCACAACAGCGGGGTTATAGGCAACCGCGTCGATGGACTCATAAATGGGCATAATCAAAGCATGCTCGTGGACATACTCCTGCAGCTCTTTATAGGCCTCAGCACGGGTAGCCTCATCGGTGGTATAGGTGCCCTTCTTGAACAGCTCATTGAAGGTCTCGTCAGAAATGACGTTTGCCGGCAGCATGCCCAGGCCCTCGGCAAAGGAGTTCAGAGCGACATAGGGCTCGCCGCAGATGGAGCCGGTATCGGTATCCTGGAAGTTAGTGTCGGTGCCGCCGGCCTGCAGCCAATAGCCAATGGCCGTGGGGAAGTCGGTATACTCAGTCTGGAAATCAATGCCGAGCTGCTGCAGATAATACTGAATAACAGTACCGGCGTTGGTCTTGACGGGCTGATCCACGGTGGTCATATGCAGGGTGAAGTTGACGGTGGAGCCGTCCACAACATAGCCGGCCGCTTCCATATAGGACTTGGCCTTATCAAAATCATACTCATAGGCGCCGACATCCTCATAGTACTGGCTCACCTTTGTCAGCACGGAGGTAGCGGCCTCAGCCAGCTCACCGCGGGCAGACTCTGCGACCTCAGCCCAATTCACACCGTAGGCAATGGCCTTGCGGACGTTTTCATCGGCCAGGTACTCGTTGTTTGTAGCGTCAAGGACAAACAGAATAACGTCGCCCTCGTGAGTGATGGTCACGCCGATGTTGTCGTCGGCGACCGCGCGGGAGTAGTCGCTCTCTTCAATATTCAGGGCGATGTCAAGCTCGCCGCCCTCAAGAGCCATGTACATGGCGGACTTGTCGGCGTAGTGGCGGATGGTGACGGTCTTGGCACCATTGGTGAAGTCTCCCCAATAGTCGTCGCGCAGCTCGAGCGTGACATGGCTGTCGGTGACGTAGTCAACTACCTTGTACGGGCCGGAGCCGCAGGGGTTCTTAATCCAGGGATCGATTGCGTCATAGCCGGTCTCCTCGCACCAGTCCTTGTTCAGCAGATACACAACACCCATGTTCACGATGCCGGGGCCGAACGCAGAGGTATTGGCAAGATAAACGGTGTTGCCCTCAACGCGGGAATTGGCAAAATCGACGGTGGCGTAGAAGGAGGCAGCGTTGGTGCCGCGGTCTACCAGGTTCTGAATGGAGAACAGCAGGTCCTCGCCGGTAGCGGTATCACCGTTGCTGAAGACAACGCCGTCCTTCAGGGTCATAACGAAGGTGGTGCCGTCCTCTTCATAGTGCCAGTCCTCCAGGATATCGGAATATGTTTCTCCGTCCTCGGTCCAGTAGAACAGATAATCATATACCAGGAAGCAGCCCCAGTGGCAGGTTTCGTTCTCACTCCAGGGCAGGAAGGTTCCCAGCACGTTGCCGGTACCGACTCTCAGCTCGGCGGGAGCTGCGCCCGTGCCGGTGGAGTCGCCGCTGTCAGGTGTCGCGCTTTCGCTGGTGTCAGCGGAAGAAGTGCCATCGTTGCCGTTGGAATCGGTGGAAGAACCGTTGCTTCCACAGCTTGCCATGACAAAAATCATTGCAAGAGCCAGCAAGAGAGCAGTCAGTTTTTTCATAGTATTTCCTCCTTTTTAGTATATCCGCATTTCCATATTTGTGCTGCCTCAAATACGATGAGGCAGAAATCACCCTATCGTATCGAAGCTTATACTCTCTTCAGCGCGATGATCTGGTGCTCGAAGTTCGCGTGGGTCGGGAAGAGGTAAAGATTGCCCTTGCTGTCGCAGGCGATGTGGTGCGCTCTCAGGTTGCCGTTGAAGAAGCCCAGCTGCCCGACAATATTGAAGTCCATGTCGAAGATCGTGATATATCCGCCGCGGCCCGCCACGTATACATACTGTCCGTCAGTGTCGACGCCGGAGGGCTGGCTCATATTGTGGCTGCAGTAGAACAGCACATTTCCATCGGTGTCGAAGACATGGATAGCGTCTTTTTCGCGGTCGCACACCCAGACCTGATCCTTTTTGTCAACGCAAATGGAATGAGGTACCAGGAATTTGCCCGGGGTGTCGGTCACTCCGTCAAATACGCCGGGGCCGCCCCAGGTCTTGACAAAATTGCCGTCCTTATCAAACTTCTGAACAGCCACGTTGCCGTATCCGTCGGAGAAATAGTAGTTGCCCTCGGAATCGAAGTCAACATCAGTCGGCTTATTGAAGGGACCCGCCAGCTTGGTATTCAGATGGCTGAGCATCTGACCATAGGATCCTCCGTTCACGCCGGCAAAGGGCTCGGTCGCGAAAATGCCGTTGTGGATACGGTAGGTGTCGCTGATGCACATATCTCTGCCGGAATCAGAAGGATGATCCTTCTCACCGAACACACGGACCACCTCTTCGGTCTTCAGGTCCATCTCCAGCGCGTAGTCGCTGTTGGTCTGCAGAATAACGATGGTTCCGTGATCGGTTACCTCAAAGAAATGCAGGTGTCCGAGCTTGCCCTTTCCGAAAGTGCCGATATAATTTCCGTCCGGATCCAGCTTGATCAGGCAGGTCAGAGGAAACGGGCTCATGGCCGCGCCGCCGCGAAGTCCGCAGAGAAGATTGTCGTCGTGGTCGACACATCCGCCGGAAATGTTTCCCTGGATGGGGACGAGCTTGTACTCCTCGGGCAGTCCTTTCGCGTAATCCATAAACAGCTGATATTTGAACTTACCATCCGCGGTCTCTACAAAGACCTTCTGTTCCTCGGCTCTGTTGTCTTCGCAATGCATGATTTTCATTTTTATTCTGCCTCTCCTTTACATTAGCAAAATTTTTGCTATAATAAACTAATAAACTGCTTAAAATCCCGTTTCGCGTGACGCTGCCGCCTTTTTCCCGAGAATTCGGTTCCCTGCTTTACGGCAGTTCCGGCATTGGTTCGGTCATGCCGTCCACAGTATACTGCCAGTGGTAGACCGTAGGCGCGGTTGCCAGATTTTCAGGCGGCTTATCCTCCGGAAACGGCAGATTGGATTTGAACATCGCGTCCAGTCTCATACCGTCGGTCGCGAATCTCTGCAGCGCGTAGCGTACCCAATCGCTATCCTGCGGGGTGCGGGCAATCTCGTATATATGCATATGCAGGAGCTTCCACGTACCATCCTCAAAAATCAGATCCGCCGCGATTTTCTGGAACATCCATTCGGCAGTATAGCCTTTCCCGTCTTCCGTTCTGGACGAAAAAAGCATTTTTCGTTCGGGCGAAAAGTTTTCCGCGCCGCTCAGCTCGCCGGCATCCGTCTCGATTCCGATGGCGAACCACAGGCCCTTGGCCGTCTGCGCATCCTCCGCCACCTTGATTACCGGGCTGACAGGCATCAGCAGCGTGAATTTACCGGCCAGATGATCCTTTTGATAAAATGTGGCAACTTTTTCCCGTCCGCCATACTCGCCGGACGCGCCGATCTCCAGCTTAACCTCATCGGACGCTGACCAGATCTGCTCCATGATTCGCGTTCCCTGATTTGCCATGAGAAGCTGGAAATGCGCCCCCATCAGGTTTTCAATTTCGTTTCGTGCCTCCAGCCGGAGCAGCTGCAGTTTTATTTGTTCCTCCATTGCTATAATCCGCCTTTCTGCGAAAGGCACCGACGGGGTTGTGAAACCGGGGGCTTTCGCTGGATGATGTGTTTTCTCGGAGAAGTACTGAGACTGAAATTCCGTGCCTCGCTCTGCCCTGTCCTTGCCAACTCGAGCTGCTTCACAAACGCGGCTGCATCTTCAGGGACGGGTTGGCTGCTGAGACCGGCCGGCACTGTACTCCATACTGCTTTCCCGCAGTCCCTGCGGTGGCTTTTTGTGCCCTTTGGAGTGTCCGCGATTACTGCCTTGTCTCAAACTTCAGCTTTCTCAAAATGCGATGCATACCGGAGAAGGAATCTCCGGGCCCCGTCCAAGATAACACAAATCGGCTGTTTGCGCGTCAACACGGTAAACATCCAGATAGCTTTGGAACTGATAACCAACGACCAGGAATTTTCCGTCCGGAGTAAAATTGAAGTCTCTCGGCATTTGTCCGCCGGTTTTAACCACCCGGCGCAGCTCCATTTTCCCGCTCGTCTGATCATAAACGAACAGCGATATGGAATCCTCACGATTCTTTTTGCCGATTCCCCGGTTGCTCACCGCCACCAGCGGATGTCCGGGACAAACGCGGATAGCTGCCGGCTCGGTTTTGCCTATCATGCTTTCCGTGCGCACTGAGCAGGTCTGGATATGCTCCAGCTTCTTCTCCTTTTCAGGGCAAAAAGCATAAACCGTGACCTTTTCGTCTGCCTGACGGTTAATAAACAGGAACCGTCCGTCTTCGCTGAATGTCATGTGTCTCGGCGCCGCACCCGGTTCCACCGTTTCTGTATAAACGATTTTGAAATCCTGCTGGTCGTCATAAACATAAATGCAGTCACCGGACAGCTCCAGAGACAAAAGGTATCTGCCCGTCGGGCACTTTGAAACGCAATGTATGGCCGGCCCGAACGGTCTCACCCTTGTATGTGTCAAAAAAGCCTTCCGCCGTTTCAGGCTTCCGTCGTCGTTCGGCTCATATACGCCGATAGTGCCCCCGTAAAAGTTGCCGACATAAATTTCTCCGGTGGCACGGTCACAGTTGACAAAACACGGTCTCTGTCCTCCGGTGATCATTGCGTTCTGCTCCGTAAAGCCGCCGTTCGCCAGAGAAAAAGCGGTTATTCCTCCGCTTGCTTTTCCCTGAAATGTCATACCTTCGCTGAGCACATAGAGATTTTTCTTATCCGGAGACAGGGTGAGGTATCCGGAATTGTAAACCTGTCTGACATCCAGTATCCGCACCTCGCCGCTGTCGGCGTCCACTCCTATCTTATAAACACCAAGACTGCCCTGAGTTGATGTGGTTCCCACAAAACCGATGTAGTCCGCGTGAAATTGATTTTCCATAAGTAGCACCTGCTTTGGGACGAGTATTCTTTAGTCTTTTCCCCTATTTCCCCAAGTTTATATTACATAATTTTATTGTAAATCTACCAACTCATTTTGTAAAATAGTTTCTTCTTCAGTTGATTATGAACTCAACGTCATATCTTTGCTTTTCTCTTCCATTTTGACCGTTATCCGGATATTTTTTCACATTTCGCTATGAGGAGCTGCTATCCCATGAGATTTAATATCACGCTTCTGCAACTTGAAACATTTGCCGCAGTATACGAAACCGGCAGTACCGTCAGCGCAGCCAGAAAACTTTACACCTCCCAGTCCTCCATCTCAAAAACTCTGACTCGTCTGGAAGAAAACCTGGGCTTTCCGCTGTTTGTTCATCATCGGGGCAAAACGGAACTTACGGACGCAGGGCAGATCCTTGCCGACACGTTCAACGCCCTGCTCGACGGTCTGGACGAAGGGATACGTTCCGCCCGGCTGGTGTCGCAAACCCCACAGCCGACGCTTAAAATCGCCGCCTCGACCTACCTGGCCCACGACCTGATTAAGGACTATACAAAGCTGTACCCTTCCTTCTATCTCAATCTGTCGCTTTACACCGAACAGCATCTGAAGCAAATGCTCACCGACCGCGAGGTGGATATAATTCTTTCCACGACTCCCGGCGCCTACACTTCGTCCATGTACAAGTGGATCCCTCTGATGAACAACGAGGTTCTGGCGGTTCTGCCGTCCTCCCATCCTCTGGCCCACCAAAAGGCCGTTACGCTGCGGTCGCTGGAAAACGAGTCCTTTATCTGCAACAACATCGGCCTTAACGCCGATTTTCTCCGGCAGATGTTTCATCATGATAACTGCAGCATCAAGAATCTGCTGGAATGCAATGATGACCGCGTCTTTACGGACTATCTGGATTCACACGAACGACTGACATTTCTGCCATCCTACGCTCTGATCACCACTCCGCGAAATCCAAGCATCCGAGAGCTTCGCATAGAAGGCTCTGCCCCGCAGCAGCAATTCGGGTTTGTTTACCTGCAGGATACCCCTCCTTCCGGTCAGCTTTCGGACTTCATTCAGCATTCCCTGAAATACTGCGCAGACCTGGAACAAAAGGCCAACGCTCTGCTTAATTCGGATGACTGGAACCGTTTTTGAACTTTGCCCCGCGGGCTTAAATAGTGTCTCCTGCACAAGGCCTTGATTTCAAAAAGTGACCGGAAACAGCGGGACAAATAGGAAATTATAAATTTGGGCAAAAAGAAGCCGC
>CAYNEH010000034.1:0-11893 GCA_964396195.1 uncultured Oscillospiraceae bacterium | reverse complement strand
ACCACCGGCGCGGAAAAGCTGGTGGGCAAGGGCGATATGCTCTATTTTCCTCTGGGTTCCGGAAAGCCCCAGCGGGTGCAGGGCTGCTTTATCTCTGAGGAGGAGGTGGCCGCAGTGGTGGACTTCATCAAGGAAGGCTCCGCCGCCCGATATGACGAATCTGTCATCCATGAGATTGAGCAGCACGCCGAGGAGAAGGAAAAAGCCTCCAAGGGCGTCGGCGGCTCCGACCCGTCGGACGGCGGCGATTACGACGAGTTGTTGCCTGCCGCCATCGAGGTGGTGCTGGAGGTGGGACAGGCGTCCGTCTCCATGCTACAGCGTCGGCTGAAGCTTGGTTATGGCCGCGCCGCCCGTCTGGTGGATCAGATGGAGGAAAAGGGTGTGGTCGGGCCGTTTGAAGGCTCCAAGCCCCGTCAGCTGCTTATCACCAAGGAGCAGTGGCAGGAGATGCAGTTTAAGCAGGGCATGGTGGACAAGGCCCCCGAGCCGGAGTACAGCGAGCCTGTGCCGGAGGAGTTCCCCTACGAGGGTGACGCCGTGGAGCAGCGCCGGGACGCGCCGCCATTTGACCCGTAAAGCGCAAAAAACAGCGGTATCGCCGTAGCGATACCGCTGTTTTCCTGCCCGGATATTTATTTGAAGTGCCCCGGTATTCGGGCTGTCAGCAGCGGCGCAGCGTCATAACTGACTCCGATCCTTCAGCCAGCTGGGTAAAGGCCGCATTTTGATGGACGATACAATGCCCATTGCGATGAACAGCGTCAGGGTGGACGAACCGCCGTAGCTGATGAACGGCAGAGTCAGGCCGATGACAGGCATGACGTACAGGCACATCCCCACATTCAGAATGGTCTGCACCATAAGCATCCCTGCAAAGCCAATGGCGATGTAGGCAGACATATGGCTCTTGGCCCGGCGGGACACCCAGACGCACCGTACGATAATGGCCAGCAGGAGCAGCAGCACGATGCAGCAGCCGATGAGACCGAACTCCTCGCCGCAGACGGCAAAAATGAAGTCGGTGTGCCGGGCGGGCAGGTTGGTGGATGCGGCGGATTGGGTCTGCTTGCCGTGGAGGAAGCCCATGCCGGTGAGTCGGCCGGAGCCGATAGCCAGCAGGGAGCGGCTCTGCTGCCAGCCCCGCCCGGTGGGGTCGAGACTGTGATCCAGCACTACACGGAAGCGCATGATGCGGTAGTCCGTCCAGTACTTTGTCCGGGGGAGTATAAATTTCCAGAGAAATGTCACAGCGGCGGCCAGTCCGCCGCCCACGAGGATGAACCAGCGCTTCTGCACGCCGCCTACCCAGGCCATAATGACAAAAATCATCAGATAGACCAGCACCATGCCGTAGTCGCCGGACAGTGCAGCCAGCAGACCGGCGAACAGCATGGTCAGCATGACATACTTCACCAGCGACAGTAACCGGCTGACTCCCAATGGCCGCTCGTGGTTCATGAGCCACGCCAGTACCATGATGTAGATGAGCTTTGCGAATTCCCCCGGCTGAAAGCCGAAAGGAATGCCCGGGAGAAAAACCCAGCTTTTGTTGCCGGTGTCATCGGCCCGGCCGAAGGGGGCGATGAGCAGGATGACGAAGATGCCCAGCACCAGAAAGACCTTCCACCACTTCTCCAGCAGAAACTCCACGTCTACGAAGGTAATAATGATGTAGACGATGATGCCCAAGCAAATGAACATGGCCTGTTTTTTCACATAGCTGAGGGTGTGCATATAGTTGGTGGCGCTGTATATGAGGGCGAGTCCCACAAGGCTTGCGGCGATGCAGAGCACCAGCAGCAGGACGTCGCCTTTTTTGAAGAAATCTCTCAGTCCGCGGACGGGGTGCAAGGCGGTACCTCCTTTGCAGAAGTTCATGCTGTGAAAAGTTCAAATTAGTATAGCACATTTCGGGCGAGTGTGCTATACTGTTTCGAAGAAGTTTACAATTCACGCAACTGGAAGTGAACGACATGGAATATATCACCCACAGCCCGGAAGAGACGGCGGCGCTGGGCGCGCATCTGGCGGAAAAGCTGGGGCCCGGCGCGGTGGTGGCCTTTACCGGCGATCTGGGCGCGGGGAAGACAGCCTTTGTCTCCGGTATGGCCCGGGGGCTGGGCATCCCGAATCGGGTGACCAGCCCGACCTTTACCATTGTCAACGAGTACGAGGGGGGACGGCTTCCGCTGTTCCACTTTGATATGTATCGGCTGGGCAGCGCCGATGAACTGTTCGACATCGGCTGGGAGGACTATCTGACCCGAGGCGGCATCTGCGCTGTGGAGTGGAGCGAAAACGTCTCCGACGCCATGGAGCCGGGCACCATTACTGTCTCCATCCGCCGGGGGGATGATGACAACAGCCGGGTCATCGGCATCGAGGGGGTAACGCTGTGAAGATTATCGCACTGGAAAGCTCTGCCGTTACGGCGTCCGTGGCGGTGTGTGAGGACGAGGTACTGCTGGCGCAGACCTTTCAGAACAGCGGCCTGACCCATTCGGTGACGTTGATGCCCATGGCAGCGGATCTGCTGAAAAATGCGGGGTTGACGCTGGGTGATATGGACGTGGTGGCGGTGGCCGCGGGCCCCGGCTCCTTTACCGGCATCCGCATCGGCGTGGCCGCGGCCAAGGGCCTTGCATGGCCGGAGAACAAGCTGTGTGCCCCGTGTTCCACGCTGGAATCCATGGCGTGGCAGGTGGCCCATATGGGCGGCGAGATATGCGCCGTCATGGATGCCCGCCGGCAGCAGGTATACAACGGCCGCTTTCTTGGAACGGAGGACGGCATGGTTCGTCTCAGCGAAGATCGGGCCATCGGCCTTGACGATCTGACGGAAGAAGTAAAAAAATCAGGAAATGCGCAAATTCTGGTTGGAGACGGCGCGGAACTGTGCTATAATGCTTTCCGGGCTGCGGGTATCCCGGCGCGTCTCGCGCCGCCCCACCTGCTCCGCCAGACCGCATGGGGCGTTGCCCGGGCGGCATTAGAGCTGGCCCGGCAGGGGAAACTGGTGCCCGCCGGACAGATGACACCCCAGTACCACCGGCTCAGTCAGGCTGAGCGGGAGCGTCTGGAGCGAATGAAGAATCAAACCAACGAATGAAAAGGGGTTTATCAGTTATGGAAAAGGTACATGTTTTGAATCATCCTCTGCTGCAGCACAAGCTGACTATCCTGCGCAATAAGGACACCGGCGTGAAGGAGTTCCGCGAGATCGTTTCCGAGATTGCGGCGCTGGAGTGCTACGAGGCCACTCGCGATCTGCCGCTGGAGGATGTCGTGGTGGAGACTCCCATCGCCACCGGCACCTTCAAGTCTCTGGCCGGTAAGAAACTGGCCATCGTTCCCATTCTCCGAGCCGGTCTGGGTATGGTGGACGGCATCCTGAATCTGATCCCCTCCGCCAAGGTGGGCCATCTGGGCCTCTACCGTGATCCCGAAACCCACGAGCCGGTGGAGTACTACTGCAAGATGCCCGCTGACATTGCTGAACGTGACGTGATTATCGTTGATCCCATGCTGGCCACTGGCGGCTCTGCCGCCGCTGCTATCGCCTGCATGAAGGGCTATGGCTGCAAGCACATCAAACTGATGAATATTCTGGCTGCGCCCGATGGTATCGCCTGTATCCAGAAAGAGCACCCCGACGTTGATATCTATGTTGCCGCCGTGGACGAGAAACTCAACGAACACGCCTATATTGTCCCCGGCTTGGGTGACGCCGGCGACCGTATTTTCGGCACGAAGTAAAAGAGAATTATACCGCGTGAAGGATCGCCTGTCTCCGGACGGGCGATCCTTGTCCGTATCGCCGAGGCTGACAAGGAGAAAACCGGCCTTTCCGTCAGTCAGATCAAAATCATTGGAGCAAACCCCTGAAATTTTGAAGTCTCTTCCGGAAAAACTGCTTGCGTTTTCGACCGTGATGTGATAGAATACCTCAGTCTGAAAAGGGCGGTCCTCTGCACAACGGCAAGTTTTGATGCATGAACGCCTATAATTAGGAGGAAAATATCATGGATCTGATGAAGCAGTTCAGCGACAAGTACATGAAGGACGAGGCTCCTTCCTGCAACGTGGGTGACACGGTTCGCGTGCACATCCGTGTCAAGGAGGGCAACCGTGAGCGTATCCAGGTGTTTGAAGGCACCGTGATCGCCAAGAAGCACGGCGGCATCGGCGAGACCGTCACCGTCCGCCGTATGTCCTACGGTGTCGGCGTGGAGAAGGTGTTCCCCCTGCACGCTCCTACTGTGGAGAAAATTGAGATTGTCCGCAAGGGCAAGGTGCGCCGCGCCAAGCTGTACTATCTGCGTGACCGTGTCGGCAAGGCTGCCAAGGTCAAGGAGAGCCTGTAACACAACTGCATCCATAAAAAAAGGAGCGGACTTCCGCTCCTTTTTTTATCATTCACCTCTTTTCATGTGGGACTATATTTAGTATAATAATAGGAAACATGCCCCAGTGCGGTGTGTTCACGCGGGATGCGCCGCGGTTCAAGGAGGACTTATTGTGAACATTCAGTGGTATCCCGGCCATATGACCAAGACCCGCCGCCAGATGACGGAGGACGTCAAGTTTGTGGATCTGGTGGCCGAGGTGGTGGATGCCCGCATCCCCATTTCCAGCCGCAACCCGGACATCGATGCCATGGTGGGGAACAAGCCCCGGATGATCATTTTCAACCGGGCGGATCAGGCGGATCCCGCCCAGACCGCCGCCTGGAAGAGCTGGTTTCGGGAAAAGGGCTTCGCCGCGCTGGAGACGGATGCCAAGACCGGCAAGGGTGTCCGGGAGTTTTCTGCCGTGGTCAAGGCTGCACTGAAGGATAAGATTGAGCAGTGGAAGGCCAAGGGACAGGTGGGCCGCCCGGTGCGCGTCATGGTGGTGGGCGTCCCCAACGTGGGCAAATCAACCTTTATCAATAAGGTGGCGAAGCGGAAATCTGCCAAGGCAGGGGATCGGCCCGGCGTCACCCGAGGCAAGCAGTGGGTCAATGTGGACAGCGGACTGGATTTGCTGGACACGCCGGGTATTCTCTGGCCCAAATTCGAGGATCAGACCGTTGGTATGCATCTTGCCTTCACCGGCGCGGTGAAAGACGAGGTGGTTGACATCGAAGAGCTGGCCGCCGCCCTGCTGGAGCTGCTGCGGGACCGCTACCCGGACAGCCTGCGGGAGCGGTACAAGCTGGAACCTGCAGCGGATGCGAAGGGTTGGGAGCTGCTGGAGCAGACCGCCCGAAAGCGGGGTATGCTGGTCTCCGGCGGCGAGGCGGACTCCGAGCGGATGGCCCGGGTGCTGCTGGACGAGTTCCGGGCCGGAAAGCTTGGCCGCTTTACACTTGAGACAACAGAAGATATCGGAAAGATTGGATAAGGAGGTCGGCCATGGATCTGTGGGTGCTGGAGGAGCAGCTGTACCGCGAACGAGGTATTTCCGCCATCGCCGGCGCAGACGAGGCCGGAGCCGGCCCGCTGGCCGGGAGGGTGTACGCTGCGGCGGTCATCCTGCCTCGTGGGCTGGAGCTTCCCTATCTGAATGACTCCAAGCAGGTGACGGAAAAGCGCCGTGAGGTGTTGTTCGACCAGATCTGCGCCGCGGCGCTGGCGTGGGCCGTTGCTTGGGCAGAGCCGGAGGAGATCGATGCACTGGACATTCTGAACTGCCGGATGCTGGCCATGCAGCGTGCAATTGACTGCCTGAATATCGCACCGGAACTGACCCTCATCGACGGCAACCGGGATCACGGCAGCCGATGCGCCATCACATCGCCCCATGAGCTGGTGGTGAAGGGTGACAATCGGTCGGCCAACATCGCGGCGGCATCTATTCTGGCCAAAGTCAGCAGGGATCGGTACATGACGAATATGGCAGAGCTTTATCCGGAGTACGAATTTCAGAAGCACAAGGGCTACCCAACCAAGCTCCACTACGAGCGCCTGCGGCAGTACGGGCCGTGCCCCATCCATCGCCGCAGCTTCCTGAAAAAATTGTGAGCGGCGGGGGAGAGAGCCGCCTGCTGGGCCGATGGGGCGAGGGCGTTGCGGCGGACGATCTGCGCCGTCGAGGCTGGTCAATCCTGCACACGAACTACCGCTGCCGTGGCGGCGAGATTGATATCATTGCGTCAAAGGCCGGCGTGCTGGCCTTTGTGGAGGTCAAGCTGCGAAAAACCTCCGGCTTTGCCCCGGCCAGAGCCTTTGTGACGGCGGAAAAGCAGCGGAAGCTGCGCTTGACGGCGGAACTGTATCTCTCAGAGCACCCGACGGTGCTGCAGCCGCGGTTCGACGTGGCGGAGGTATACGCTCCGCAAGGGACAGCGACAGCTCATCCTGAGATCAATTATATCGAAAACGCATTTTAATATTCAGAAATGAGGCGAACGTGTGAGCATCAGTGTATTTGACGGACATTGTGACACTATCCTCCACTGCTGGGAGGAGAATGAGCATCTGGAGCACACCAGCGGCCACGTGGATCTGGAACGGGGCGGACATTTTGACCGGTACTGCCAGTTTTTTGCACTGTTCAGCATGGACGATATGAAGTCCGGACTGGATGCCCACGGGGTGTACGAGCAGCAGTATCAGGTGTTTTGCCGAGAAATGGAACGGAACAAGAACGCTGTGGTTCACTGCCGGAACGGCGCGGAGGCCAGGAAGGCCCACGAAGCGGGCAAGATTGCGGCTTTTCTGTCTGTGGAGGGCGCCCACAGCCTGAACTGCGACCTTGATGAACTGCAGCAGGCCTATGACCGGGGCGTTCGGGCGGTAAACCTGACGTGGAATAACCCCAACGCTCTGTCCGGCACCAACTGCGAGGAGCCGGATCGCGGCCTGAGCGAGCAGGGCAGAGCCTTCGTCCGGGAGATGCAGCGGCTTGGGATGCTGGTGGACGTGTCTCACCTGTCTGACCCCGGCTTCTGGGATGTGATCGAGATCGCAAGGCAGCCCATCATGGCCAGCCATTCCGATTCCCGCACCGTCTGGAGTCACACTCGGAACTTGACGGATGACATGTTTACTGCCATAATAAAAAATCAAGGTGTTGTCGGCCTGAACCTATGCCGGGAATTCGTCGGCGGCACGGAGGATATCGACGCGCTGGTCGGTCACCTGGAGCACTTCCTGTCACTTGGCGGCGAAAAGACCGTGGCGCTTGGCGGCGATCTGGACGGCTGCACGCCGGTGAAGGGCATCGACGATGTGACCGGCTGGGCAAACTTCTACGAGCGGCTGCTCCAGCTCAACTATAAGGAATCTCTCTTAGAAAATCTGTTTTTCAATAACTTCATGAGGGTAGTGGATGAATTATGAATTATGTCAGTACAAGAGATAAGACCCTCCGCATGACGGCGGCACAGGCTATTGAAAAGGGCCTTGCTCCCGACGGCGGGCTGATGACGCCGGAGGTGTTTCCCCGGCTGGCCAGCCTGTCCACGCTGAAGGATATGTCCTATCAGCAGCGGGCGGTATATGTGATGCAGTCTTTCCTGGAGGAATTCTCCGCGGCGGAGCTGGCGTCTTACGCGGGTGCGGCTTACGGCGGCGGGAAGTTCTCCGACCCGGCGGTGGCTCCGGTGCGCCGCGTGAGTGACGGAACCTACTGCCTCGAGCTGTGGCACGGACCCACCTGTGCCTTCAAGGACATGGCCCTCCAGATGCTGCCCCATCTGCTGTCCGCTTCGCTGGTCAAGAACGAAGAGGACAAGACAGTTTGCATTCTGGTGGCTACCTCCGGCGATACGGGCAAGGCCGCGCTGGAGGGCTTCAAGGACGTGAATAAGACCCGCATTCTGGTGTTCTACCCCAAGGATGGTGTGTCCGCCATTCAGGAGCTTCAGATGAACACGCAGGAGGGCGGCAATGTAGGTGTCTGCTCGGTCATCGGCAACTTTGACGACGCCCAGACCGGCGTGAAGAAGCTGTTCTCCGACAAGATACTGGCTGAGAAGCTGGCGGAGCGGGGTTACTTTCTGTCCTCGGCAAACTCTATCAATTGGGGCCGTGTGCTTCCCCAGATTGTCTACTATGTGTCCGCCTACTGCGACATGGTTCAGAGCGGTGCCATCGAAATGGGACAGGAGATCAACGTCAGCGTGCCCACCGGCAACTTCGGTGACATTCTGGCCGGTTATTACGCGAAGAAAATGGGCGTGCCCATCAAAAAGCTCATTTGCGCGTCTAACAGCAACAACGTGCTCACCGATTTCATCAAGACCGGCGTGTACGACCGGAATCGCAAATTCTACAACACCATGTCGCCGTCCATGGACATTCTCATCTCCAGCAATCTGGAGCGGATGCTCTTCGAACTCACCGGCTGCAACGATGAAGAGGTCAGGGGCTATATGGAGCAGCTGAACGCTTCCGGTCACTACGAGGTCAGCGCCGAGGTGAAAAAGAAGCTGGACGCCTTGTTTGCCGCCGGGTATTGCGATGATGAGGAGACCGGCAAGGTCATTGGCCGGATGTGGAAGAATAACGGATACCTTATCGACCCGCATACCGCCGTGGCCTTCGACGTGCTTGATCAGTACCGCGCCGCATCCGGCGACGAGACTCCCGCGCTGGTAGTGTCCACCGCCAGCCCCTTCAAGTTCTGCTCCAGCGTGCTGCCCACACTGGGTGTTACCGAGCTGAAGGAAAGCACGGACATCATCGATCAGCTGACCGAAGTCACCGGGGTAGAGGCTCCCGCGCCGCTGGCCGGGCTGAAGGACAAGACGGTGCGCTTTGACGGTGTCACAGAAAAAGAGCACATGGTGGATCGTGTGCTGGAAATGCTGAAGTGAGGTGACAGGATGGCTCTCTATACGATCGGTGACACCCATTTGTCCCTTTCCGCCGACAAGCCTATGGATATCTTCGGCGGCGGCTGGGAGGGCTACGTGGACAAGCTGCGGGAGGGCTTTTCCTGTGTTTCGGAGGAGGATACCGTAGTGCTGTGCGGCGACCTGTCCTGGGGCATGTCGCTGGATGAGGCGGTGGAAGATCTGGCGTTTCTCAACGCGCTGCCGGGGAAGAAGTGGCTGCTCAAGGGGAACCATGACTACTGGTGGAACACCGCGTCCAAAATGAACGCGTTTTTTGCTGCCCACGGCTTTGACAAGCTCAATATTCTGCACAACAACTGCGGCTTTTATGGAGATATCGCCCTCTGCGGGACCAGAGGTTGGTTTTTTGAGGAGAACGCCGCACCCCAGTCAGAGAAGGTGTTCAACCGGGAGATTATGCGGCTGGAAGCATCTCTGAAGGCGGCGGGGGAGCACGAGAAGCTGTGTTTTCTCCACTATCCTCCCCGGTATCAGGGCTACTGCTGTCAGGAGATCCTTGACCTGCTGGAAAAGTATCATGTTACGGCCTGCTACTACGGCCATCTGCACGGCCCCAGCCACCGTCTGGCGCTGAACGGGCAGTTCGGAACGGTGGATTATCATTTAGTGGCGGCGGACTATATCGGATTCCAGCCAAAAAAAACCTTGGATTGCCAAAAAAAACAGGGGAAATTTTGCGCCACTTCTGATATAATGCATTGGATTTATTAAAAATAGGCCGTTTCTGCCTGAAACGGCCTGCACGGAGGAATTCACAACATGAACATCAAGAGCAACGAAAAGAAAGAAAACAGCACCATCGAACTGGTGATCCAGGTCGGCGCCGACGAGTTCAACGCTGCCATTGACAAGGTCTATAACAAGCAGAAGAAGAATATCGCTCTGCCCGGCTTCCGCAAGGGCAAGGCTCCCCGTAAGATGGTCGAGGCCATGTACGGCGCTGAGGTGTTCTATGAGGACGCCATCGAGGAGGCTTATCCTGCCGCCTACACCGCTGCTCTGGAAGAGACCGGAATCGATCCCGTCGCCTACCCCAAGCTGGAGATCCAGGAAGTGGGCAAGGACGGCTTTACATTTAAGGCTACCGTCACTGTGAAGCCTGAGGTCAAGGTCAAGGATTACAAGGGCATGACCGCCCCCAAGGCCGAAGTCAAAGTTTCCGCCGCCGACGTTAAGGCCGAGCTTCAGACCTACATCGACCGCGCTTCCCGTCTGGTGACTGTGGACCGTGCCGCCAAGAAGGGCGACACCGTTGTCATCGACTTCGAGGGCTTCAAGGACGGCGTGGCGTTTGACGGCGGCAAGGCCGAGAACTACAGCCTCGAGCTTGGCTCCGGCTCCTTTGTCCCCGGTTTTGAGGATCAGCTCATCGATGCCAAGGCCGGCGATGAAAAGGATATCGACATCACTTTCCCTGAGGATTACACCGCTGATCTTGCCGGCGCCGCCGTCGTGTTCAAGATCAAGGTTCACGAGGTGAAGGAGCGTCAGGAGCCCACCGTGGACGACGAGTTTGCCAAGGACGTGTCCGAGTTCGAGACTCTGGCCGATCTGAAGAAGGATCTGTCTGACAAGCTGAAGAAGACCCGTCAGGAGCAGGCCGATAAGGAGTTCGAGAACGCCCTGATCCAGCAGGTCATCGACAATATGGAGTGCGATGTGCCCGAGGCCATGATTGAGTATCAGGCCGACAAGATGGTGGAGGATTACTCCATGCGTATTCAGGCTCAGGGCATCAAGTTCGAAGACTACCTGAACATGATGGGCACCACACTGGATCAGGTGCGCGAGCAGGCCAAGGACGGTGCCGGCCGCAGCGTCCGCACCAATCTGGCTCTCGAGGCTGTGGCCAACGCCGAGGGTTTTGAGATTACCGACGCCGACCTGGACGCCGAGATCAAGAAGCTGGCCGAGGAATATGACATGGAAGAGGATCAGGTTCGTGCCGCTGTCCCCGAGGAGGATCTGAAGCATGACCTGCTCAACAAGAAGGCCATCGAGCTGATTGTCAGCACCGCCAAGGCTGAGAAGGTCAAGAAGACCGCCAAGAAGGCTGATGCTGACGAGGAGACCGAAAAGACCGAGGAGGCTGAGGAGGCCGCCAAGCAGGACGAAGAATAATTCTCGTCCCGCCCATGGGTATATTGCGATGCATTATCGGTATACCCGTTTGTAAAGGAGATCATTTCATGAGCTTAGTACCTTATGTAGTGGAGCAGACCAGTCGGGGAGAGCGTTCCTACGACATTTTTTCCCGCCTGCTCAACGACCGTATCGTGTTTTTGGGAGAGGAAGTCAACGCCACCACCGCTTCACTGATTGTGGCGCAGCTGCTGTATCTGGAGTCTCAGGATCCTGACAAGGACATCCAGTTCTACATCAACAGCCCCGGCGGTTCCGTTACCGACGGCATGGCCATCTATGATACGATGCAGTATATCAAGTGTGATGTCTCCACAATCTGCGTCGGCATGGCCGCGTCCATGGGTGCATTTTTGCTGTCCGCCGGCACCAAGGGCAAGCGTCTGGCGCTGCCCAACGCTGAGATCATGATTCATCAGCCCTCCGCCGGAACGCAGGGGCAGGTTACCGATATGGCCATCCACCTGAAGCGGCTGGAGATCATCAAGAAGCGGCTGAACCGGATCCTTGCCGATAACACCGGAAAGTCCATCGAGCAGGTCACTGCTGACTGCGAGCGTGACAACTTCATGACTGCGGAAGAGGCCAAGGAGTATGGCCTGATCGACAGAGTCATCTATTCCCGGTAAGAAAAAAGAGCGGAGACGGGGACGTCTCCGCTCTTTCAAACATGAAAATTCCCATCGAAAGGATGGTATTTCCTATGGCACGAGACGAGCATAAGTCTGTACGCTGTTCCTTTTGCGGCAAGCATCAGGACCAGGTCGGGCGCATTATTGCCGGGCCGGGGGCGTACATCTGCAACGAGTGCGTCCAGCTGTGCATGAGCATTCTGGAGGAGGACTTCGAGGACGAGCAGCACGCCGTTGCGCCGGATATGCCCGATGTAATCCCAACACCCAA
>CAYNEH010000033.1:5020-11908 GCA_964396195.1 uncultured Oscillospiraceae bacterium | reverse complement strand
ATGAATCTGGGCTCCATCGCTGAGCTGAACAATGCTGTCTCCGTTGGCTACACTGTCACCGTTAACTGCGTGACCAACGCTCTTGGCGTTGTCACCGTCATTTATGTGACTGGTGCGACCCTCGCAGCTCGCTAATTGAGAATCTTGATTCTTAATTAAACAGCAACAAAAGGCCCCGCGGGATTTTCCCGCGGGGCCTTTTCTGTGCTCCAATCCTTCGATGGTGCAATCTGCTATGGCCGGCGGCCGCAGGTGCCCGCAGCGAAATGTCTGACCCGGGCATCGGTCTGCGCGGCAGGGCCGCTGTCCGCCGGCCACAAAAAAAGCGCGGTGATGAAAGTTTCATCACCGCGCCGTGTTTTGTTTGGTTCTTGAGCAAATGGGGGGTGCCGAAAACCGCTCAGTACGCCACGCCCCAGATAATGTCGGTCGTGCACTCCTTGCCGCAGCACACGCACTTTCCGGTGGTGCCGGACTGCTCCAGCGGCATGCAGCGGGAGGACACGCCCGCCTCGTCCTTCATCTTCAGCTCGCACTCCTGGCTGCCGCACCACTTGGTTCTGGCGAAGCCGCCCTCCTGCTCCATGAAGGCCTTGACCTCCTCCATGGTGCCGCACTCTTTGGTGTGGCTGTTGAGGTTGGCCTCCGCCCGGGCGTACAGGCCGTCGTGAATGTCGTCCAGCATCTTCTGCACCGTCTCCTCGATGCCGTCCAGCGAGACAAACACCTTCTCGCCGTTGTCCCGGCGGACGAGGACGCACTGGTTCTTCTCGATGTCCTTGGGACCCAGCTCCAGACGCAGGGGCACGCCCTTCATCTCGTACTCGGCGAACTTCCAGCCGGCGGACTGGTCGGTGTCGTCCAGCTTCACCCGGAGACCGGCGGCCTCCAGCTTGTCCCGGAGGGCCTGATTGGCCTCCAGCACGCCCGCCTTGTGCTGGGCCACCGGGATGATGACCACCTGAATGGGGGCGATGCGGGGCGGGAGCACCAGACCGTTGTTGTCGCCGTGGGTCATGATGATTGCGCCCACAAGGCGGGTGGTGACCGCCCAGGAGGTCTGGAACGGATACTGGATCTTGTTGTCCCGGCCGGTGAAGGTCACGTCGTAGGCCCGTGAGAACTTGTCGCCGAAGTAGTGGCTGGTGCCCGCCTGAAGGGCCTTGCGGTCCTTCATCATGGCCTCGATGGTATAGGTGGCCTCGGCCCCGGCGAACTTCTCCTTGTCGGTCTTGCGGCCCTTGACCAGCGGCATGGCCAGATAGTTCTTGCAGAAGTCGGCGAAGAGGTTGAGGATCATCTCCGTCTCGTCAATGGCCTCCTGCGCCGTCTCGTGGATGGTGTGGCCCTCGTGCCACCAGAACTCACGGGAGCGGAGGAAGGGCCGGGTGGTCTTTTCCCAGCGGACCACGGAGCACCACTGGTTGTACAGCATGGGCAGCTGACGGTAGGTCTGGAGCACCCGGGACCAGTGGTCGCAGAACATGGTCTCGGAGGTGGGGCGGAGGGCAAGGCGCTCCTCCAGCGGCTCGCTGCCGCCGTGGGTGATCCACGCGCACTCCGGGGCGAAGCCCTCCACCAGCTCGCCCTCCTTCTTCAGAAGGCTCTCCGGAATGAGGATGGGCATGGCCACGTTCTGGTGGCCGGTTTTCTTCAGGGCGGCGTCGATGACGCGCTGCATATTCTCCCAGATGGCGTAGCCGTAGGGGCGCAGGATGGTAAAGCCCTTCACGCTGGAGTACTCCACCAGCTCGGCCTTGCGGCAGATGTCGGTGTACCACTGGGCGAAGTCCACCTCCATGTCGGTGATCTGGCTGACCTGCTTGCTTTTGTCTTGTGCCATACGTCTCAAATCCTTTATCGAAAAAAATAATTTTTTTATCACAGGAACATATTAAATTATTGTATTGTGTAACCGCCGAAAAGTCAAGAGCTTCCATGCCAAAACCGCCCATTGTGCAGCCGGGAAACGGGCGATTTTCCCCCGTCTGCGGGCATACCGGCGGGGGAGAGGAGCGAAGCGTGCTTACATGCTCAGACCCAGCTGATACACCCGGTTGGCGTTGTCGAAGAACACCGCCTGCCGGTGTGCCTCCGGAACCAGACGGCGGACGAACTCCACATAGTTGGGCACGTTCACCGCCGGGAAATCCGTGCCGAACAGGAACCGGTCCCAGTCGTTCACATAGGAGATCCAGCCCCGGAGCTGACGGACGTAATCGCTCTGCTCGTCAAAGTACCGGCCCAGATCCGTCACGCCGTCCAGCAGGCCGGACAGGTCGGCGCACACGTTGGGGTTTTTCTCCAGCACCGCCGCCGCGTCCGCCAGAAAGGGGTTGCCGAAGTGGCACATGACGAACTGAACGTCCGGCCAGTCGGCGGCCACTTCGTCCAGCGTCAGGGGGTGACTGTACTTAAGCTTGGCCCGGGCGCCGGCGGTCTGCCCCATGTGGACGGCCACGGGCTTGCCGTATTTCCGCGCCAGCTCATAACAGGGTGTGTACATTGCGTCGGAAATATACTGATAGTTGTAGCCCGGATAGAGCTTGATGCCCACGCACCGGGGCTGCTTCAGGTTTTCCTCCACCAGCGCCATGGCCTCCGCCGGGTCGGGGTACTCCGCAAGGCACCCGCTGTCCAGTCCGATGCAGTAGCTCACCCGGGGGTCGTGGCGGTGGCACTCTACGTCCAGCGGGCCGTTGCTCATCATCACGCCGTGGACGATGTCCAGCTGCTCCCAGCAGCTGAGCAGCTCCGGCTCGCCGCCGTCGTGGCCCACCTCCCGGAGCCGCTCCTGCATATAGGGGCTGTCCGGAAACAGGTGAAAGTGCGCGTCTATGATCTTCATGGTGTGTCCTCCCATGTAAAAAGCGTTTTCCGGCGGTTTATTCCGCTGTTTTGATTCACAACGGCCATTATAGTCCTCCCAAACGGCAAAAACAAGGGCTGTTCCCCGGGATTGGCGGTTGAGAATCGGAAGATAGTGTGATAAGATGAGTCCATAATTTCTATGATATGGAGGTTCATCATGGCAAAACAGAAGAAGATCCCGGAGCGCTGCGACATTCCGGAACAGTATACATGGAACACCGCCGACCTGTACCCCTCCGACGAGGCATGGCAGGCGTCCTTCGACGCGCTTCAGGCCAAAATTCCCCAGCTGGCGGCCTACGCCGGCAAGCTCACCGGAAGCGCCGACACCCTGTACGAGTACCTGACCGTCAGTCAGGAGGCGGAGGACGAGCTGGGCAAGCTGTTCAACTACGCTCAGCGCAAGTACGATCAGGACACCCGCGTGGCCGCGTACCAGTCCATGTCCGGCAAGATTATGGGTCTGGCCGTGGAGATGCAGAGCGCCACCGCCTTCACCACCCCCGAGCTGCTCACCCTGTCCGCCGACGATCTGGATAAATTCTACGCCGAGAAGCCGGAGCTGGCCCTGTACCGTCGGTTCTTCACCATCCTCATGGACAAGAAGGAGCACATCCTGTCCGACGCGGAGGAGAAGCTGCTGGCCGCCGCCGGCGAGATGGCCAACGCCCCCGACGACGTGTACTCCAAGCTCACCAACGCCGACCTGACCTTCCCCGACGCGGTGGACAGCGAGGGCGAGCACCACGCCATCAGCGACGGCTCCTACGTCCCCTGCCTGATGAGCGAGGACCGCACCCTCCGCCGCACCGCCTACGAGAGCATGTTCACCGGCTACGGCAGCGTGAAGAACACCCTCGCCGCCGTGCTGAACGCCCAGTGCAAGCAGCTGCTGTTCTACGCCAACGCCCGGAAGTACCCCAACACCCTCGCCTCCGCCCTGGGCAACACCCGGGTGCCCGAGCAGGTGTACCACAACCTCATCGACACGGTGAACAAAAACCTCGACAAGATGCACCGCTATGTCCGCCTGCGCAAGAAGCTGCTGGGTCTGGACGAGCTGCACATGTACGACGTCTACACCCCCATGGTGTCCGGCGTGGACCGTGCCATTCCCTACGAGGAGGCCAAGGACACCGTGTACGAGGCTCTCGCGCCTCTGGGTGACAAGTACCGCGCCATTCTGAAGGAGGGCTTCGACAGCCGCTGGATCGACGTGTACGAGAACACCGGCAAGCGCTCCGGCGCCTACTCCAGCGGCACCGGCGAGCCCCATCCCTTCGTCCTGCTCAACCACAACGACGACCTGGACTCCATGTTCACCCTGGCCCACGAGATGGGCCACGCCATCCACTCCTACTTCTCTACCAAGGCCCAGCCCGCCGTCTACCGGGAGTACGTGATCTTCGTGGCCGAGGTGGCCTCCACCTGCAACGAGGCCCTGCTCATGGAGTACCTGCTGGGCCGCACCGAGGACAAGAAGGAGCGGGCTTACCTCATCAACCACTTCCTCGACCAGTTCAAGGGCACCCTGTACCGCCAGACCATGTTCGCCGAGTTCGAGCTGAAGATCAACCAGCTGGTCGCTCAGGGCGAAACCCTCACCGCCGACCTGCTGTGCCGGGAATACCGCGCCCTCAACGAGAAGTACTACGGCCCCGACATGATCACCGACGACAACATCGCGCTGGAGTGGGCCCGCATCCCCCACTTCTACTACAATTATTATGTATACCAGTACGCCACCAGCTACTCCGCGGCCATCGCCGTCTCCCGCCGTATCCTGAACGAGGGCGAGAGCGCCGTGAAGGACTATCTGGAGTTCCTGTCCGGCGGCGGCTCCAAGGATCCCATCGACCTGCTCCGGGGCGCCGGGGTGGACATGGCCGAGCCCAAGCCCATTCAGGACGCGCTGGACCTGTTCGGCGAGCTGCTGGACGAGATGGAGGCCCTCATGGCGGAGTGATCCCCGCCTATTTCCTGCGGGCAAACAAAGCTGAATGAATCCCCCCTGATGCAGGTATTGTCCTGCATCAGGGGGGATTTTATCTGTTATCCGGTTCTTCGCCTTCTGTCCGGTTCAATACGCAGAGGGGGTTTTGCCTTTTGTCGCGTCAGCTGCACCGGACGGAGCGGCCCTCACTCGATGCGCACGGGTACGCCGTTGACCTCCACCCCGTCCTCGGCGCGGATGAGGATGTACTTGCCGCCGTCGATGATGCGGGTCTCAACCAGATCTGCCCGCTGGGGGTTGACCTTGATGGTTACGTCGGGTGTCTTGACCTCCACCACGTTGGCGTCCACCACGTTCCGGGGGGCGAGGGCCGTGTCCGCGCCGAAGGTCTCGTCATACCGCCGGTCGAAGGCGTCCACATGCCGGGCGGCCACGCCGCAGCCCCGCAGCACCGACTTCATGGCCCCTTTGCTGAGGGTCAGCGGCTCCGGAGTCTTGCTGGTCTTGTGCTCCTCGATCAGGCCGCACATCTGATCCCGGACGGCCTGCACCACCTCGAAGCTGCAGTCGTCCTCCAGCGTCTCCCCCAGGATGGAGCAGAAGTTTTCCTTCTGCTCTGCCGCGGGCATGAGGGGGTCTACCTTGAACAGGGCGTCTACCAGCTCCTGATGGATCTCACCGATGTCCCGGGAGTAGTAAAGGGCGCTGTAAATATTGGTGCTCCGGTCGTCAAAGGCCGGGAACAGGAAACCCGTCTCCGGCGGGGAGACGATCCAGTCCGGCTCCAGCGTGTGAAAGGCGTTTTCGTACACGAAGTAGCTCAGGGCGGGCTTGGTGGGCTTCACCGGGCAGACGGCGCAGAGGATGTACCGGAACACCTCGCTGCCCGCGTCCTCCTGCTCCTCGTCGTCCCTGGAGCGGTACGGCACGTCATAGCTGTCGTAGGCCAGCAGGATGAGGTAGTTGCCCTCAATCTGGAGGGAGCCGATGATTTTCTCGTACAGCTCCGCCCGGACGGACTTGTCCTCCAGCATGGTGTCCCGGAGCTTCATGAGCAGCCGGTGCTCATCGCTGTCCGCCACCTGCATGGTGGAGAACACGATGTCCAGCAGGTTTTTCCCCTGAGTGCCGGACAGGGACTTTTTCAACAGACCCAGCAGCCGCTCCGTCTCCTCCTGAGGCAGCAGGGCCACGGACTGGTCGAATTGGGAGACAATCTGCCGGGTCTCCCCCACGTAGCAGCCGTAGATGTGGGTAATGCTGTTTTTATCGGGCTTGAAGCGGCGGCGAAGCTCCGCAATTTCTTTTTCGTTCATTGGGTATCCCTCTTTTGCAGATAAAAATGGCCGCCGGAGCGCAGCACGCGCCGGAGCCTGCCCGAACAGTGTACCACACCGCCCCCGTCCGGTGCAAGTGCGGGCGGAAGGTTCTTGCATTTGGGGGTTTACGAAATGAAAATCATATGATATAATTTTTGATACAAGATTCAGAGGGGGTTTTCCGCCATGGAAGAGCTGGCAGAACTAAAGGAACGACTGATGCGGGAGCGGCCCGACAGCTGGGAGGACCTGCCCGACATTCCGCTGTATATGGATCAGGTGGTGTCCTACCTGTCCCGCCAGCTTATCTCCTTTGAGGACGGGGAAAGCCTGACCCCCGCCATGATCAACAACTATATCAAGGACGGCCTGCTGGCCCGGGCTAACGGGAAAAAGTACGACCAGGAGCATCTGGCGTACCTCACGTCCATCTCCGCCATGAAGCAGGTGCTGTCCGTACGGGAGATGCGGGCACTGGTTGCCATCGGGCAGGAGGGCCGGGACAGTAAGCAGCTGTACGACTTCTTCTGCGAGACACTGGACCGCGCCCTCACCGATACGGCGGAGCAGCTGGACGAGAACACCACCGACCACGACCTGCCCAAGCTGGTGCTGACGCTGGCCCTGCGCAGCTATGCCGACGGCCTTGCCTGCCGCCGGGCGCTGGCCATCATGGCCCAGCGGGAGGGCAGGGGAGACCTGCTGGACAAGGGCAAAAAAAAGTAAGCATTCGCACGAAAGCAA
>CAYNEH010000033.1:0-4920 GCA_964396195.1 uncultured Oscillospiraceae bacterium | reverse complement strand
CAGGGGAGACCTGCTGGACAAGGGCAAAAAAAAGTAAGCATTCGCACGAAAGCAACTTCTATACATTTCTCTGGAGGAAATCACCATGAACGACTTCGTTATTGTCACCGACTCTTCCTGCGACCTGCCCGATGAGCTGGTTCGGAAGCTGGAGCTGCACATTGCGCCCCTGGCCTTTACCATGGGCGATAAGACATACCACAACTACCCCGACAACCGGGAGATGAGCCCTGAGGAGTTCTACAACCGGCAAAAGCAGGGCCAGATGGCCACCACCAACGCCGTCAACGTCGGTCAGGCCACCGAGGTGCTGGAGCCTATTCTGCAGGGGGGACGGGACGTGCTGGTGCTGGCCTTCTCCTCCGGCCTTTCCACCACCTACAACTCCTTCAAAATCGCCGGCGACGAGCTGGCCGCTCAGTTCCCGGACCGGAAGGTGTTCGTGGTGGATACCCTCAGCGCTTCCTTGGGTCAGGGTATGCTGATCACGCAGGCGGCCCGGCTGCGGCTGGACGGCAAGACCATTGAGGAGGTTCGGGACTGGACGGAGCAGAACAAGCTGCGCCAGTGCCACTGGTTCACCGTCAACGACCTGTTCTTCCTGAAAAAAGGCGGCCGGGTGTCCGCCGCCACTGCACTGGTGGGCTCCATGCTCCAGATTAAGCCGGTGATGCACATGGACGACGAGGGGCACCTCATCAACGTCTCCAAGGCCCGGGGCCGTAAGGCGTCCCTGCTGGCGCTGGCGGACAAGGTGGGCGAGCTTGCCGAGGACCCCGCATCCCAGACCATGTATATCAGCAACAGTGACTGCCCGGAGGACGCCCAATTCGTGGCCGACGAGGTCAAGCGCCGCTATGGTGTGAAAGAGGTCGTCATCAACAGCATCGGCCCCGTCATCGGCGCCCATACCGGCCCGGGCTGCGTGGCGCTGTTCTTCATGGGAAAACACAGATAAAAAACCTCAAAATGGGCGTAAAAAATGCGCAGGTGGATGTCCACCTGCGCATTTTCTTTTGCTTTACAGTGCCAGCCGGCGCTTTTCCCAGTGGCCGAAGAAGTAGTAGCCCAGACCGATAAAGACGGAGATGAAGGCGGCCAGCGAATTGCCCCACCAGAAGCCCTCCACGCCCAATCCGAAGCTGATGCCCAGCAGGAGGGACAGGCCGATGCGGCCCACCACGCCGTCCAGCAGGGCGGCGATGAGGTTCAGGGTGGTGAAGCCAACGCCGTTGATGTGGCCCAGCGGGGTGGACATCAGGCAGAAGGCCAGATACAGCCAGAAGGCCGCCCGCATATAGGGCCGGGCCAGCACCAGCACGTCGGTCTCCGACGACTGGGTGAAAATGCCGATGATCTGCTCCGGGAACAGCAGGGTGACGGCACCCACAAAGACGAAAAAGACGGTGCATACCACCAGACCCACGCGGTTTGCCTTGCGCACCCGGTCCATCTTGCCGGCGGCGAAGTTCTGGCCCACCATGCTGCTCACGCCGGTCTCCATGCCGGAGGTGACCACGTTGACCATGCTGTTGAGCTTGGAGCCGATGCCGGTGATGGCGGAGGCGGCCACGCCGTAGGTGTTGACGAAGGAGGTGATGACCATCATGGAGGCATTGATGGAGGCGTTCATAATCACCAGCGGGGTACCCAGCTTGAGGATGGCCTTGAGGGTGGGGCCGTCCATTTTGAACGAGGCGGGCTTGAAGTCAAAGTCCAGGGCCTCCCGGCGGCGGTAGACGATGATGACGGCGTAGACTGCGCCCGCCACCTGCGCCATGGTGGTGGCCCATGCGGCGCCCTCGGCGCCCCAGCCAAAGCCGGCCACAAAGACCATGTCCATCACGCAGTTGGTCAGCGCGGAGGCCAGCAGGATGAACATGGGCTGCTTGGACTCGCCCACGCCCCGGAGAACGGCGCACAGTGTGCCGCTGGCACACATGAAGGGTGCGCCCAGCGTGCAGATAAGCAGGTAATTTACCGCACCGCTCCACGCCTCGGCGGGGGTGTTGAGCAGACGCATCCACAGGTTGACGCCCGCCGCGCCGATGAGGGACGCGATGACGGACGCCAGCAGGCAGAAGGAGATCAGCGTGCCGATGGTGGTGCCAAGCTTCTTGTAGTTCTTCGCGCCCACCTGCTGGGAGATGAGCACCTGACCGCCGTTGCCGAGGCCGATGCCGATGGAGTGGATGAGAATGACCAGCTGGCTGGAGATGGACACGGCGGAAATGGCGGCGGAGTCGGAAAAGTTGCCCACCGTCCACAGATCCACCAGCGTATACAGAGCCTGAAGCAGGTTTGCGCCCATGATAGGCAGGGTGAAGAGAATGAGCTGACGAACCAGAGGGCCCTCAGTCATGTCATTGATCGTGCTTTTGCTTTTTGCCATAAAACGAAAGACCTCCCATAAACACGAAGAGAAGACGTCAAATACACAACAGAGGCATTGTACAGGAAACCGGTCGGAATTGCAAACAATATTTTTTACAGAAACCCCTACGATTTGTAGGGGAAAACCGCTGGCCGCCGGCGAAATGCGCCGGACGGGCGCTTATGCGTCCGTCCGGCGGTAGGCGTGAATATGAAAGGCGGCGGTGACAGTCAGGGACGACAGGGCTTCCAGCCGGGCGATGCCCTCCCGGGGCGTTTTCCAGACGTACGGCGTCATGCGGAACAGATCCATCAGCGCCGGGGCGGGAAGGTCCATCTGCGACTCCACTTTGGTGATGCCCAGGCGGGTGAAGCCGTCATACTCCGGCGATTCCTCCGGATTTTCGTAGGGCGTGTCGTACAGCACCGCCTTCAGTTCCAGCAGATGCCGGGGAGCGGGAACCACGTAGAGGAACACCCCGCCGGGCTTTAAGACCCGCCGGTACTCCTCCAGCGCCAGCGGCGCGAAGCAGTCAACCAGCAGGTCCGCCGCCCCATCCGCTGCGGGCAGGTGGTACACCGACGCCACGGCAAACTCCCCCTCCGGCGTCCGGCGGGCTGCTTTTTTCAGGGCACTCTTGGAAAGGTCCACTCCGGCCAGCGAAACCGAATCCTTCTTGTTTTTCAGACGCTCAAAAATACCGGCGGTATAGTATCCTTCCCCGCAGCCCGCGTCCAGCACCGCCGGGGCAGGGCCGGTGTACTCCTCCGCCAAACGGCACAGGGTGTCCCGCAGGGGGGCATACCACCCGCCGTCCAGAAACCTAGTACGTGCGGCAGCCATGTCCCTGTCGTCGACGGGATTAGCGGAGTGCTTTTTGTTGGCGGGCAGCAGGTGGACGTACCCCTCCCGGGCCACATCGTAGCTGTGGCGGTTGGGACAGCGGTAGGTATTTCCGTCCCGGGTGAGGGGAGCGGCGCAGATGGGGCAAGTGAACAGACTCATACCGGACACCCGTTCAGAAGCTCCACGCCCTTGATGTTTCCGACGGAGATGAGCCTGACGGTGACGCGGCCCTTCTTATCGGTGCACCGAACCCGGAGCCAGTCATCGTCCACATCCTCCACCCGGCCGGTCACGGCGGAACTGAAGTCATCCGCCAGGGTCAGCTTGCACTCCTGCCCCACCAGACTGTTGATGAGCTTTGACATTTCACTTTCCCCTTTCTGAATGCGTTTGAGTTTTTTCACGGCGGATTCCAGCCGACGAACCCGGGCGCCGTAGCCGGAATAGGCCATTACAAGTACAAAGGCAATGAGCCCGAAGTATTCCATAGCGATTTTCCTTTCGTCAAAGCGGGGCCGCGCCGCTGCAGGACTGCCGCAGGGAGGCGCGGGTATATGCCGACTGCATCACAGCCCAGATGACGCACACCGCCAGCGGGGCGAGAAACCCGGTGTCCAGGAACATGCCGGAGATGCTGAGCACCGCCCACAGACCTACGCAGGTGTAATTCACGGCGGTGTACGCCTTGTAGGCGCACTGGCCGATCCGGATCTTTTCCGCTTCGTCACAGCTGTCCAGCCATTTTTTGCGGAACTTCATCTCGTAGATGGAGCCCTGCTTTTCCGGGGAAATGCGCCGGGCCATGTCCACCGCCCGGCGCTGGGTCATGATGCCGCCGATGAGCACAGCGAAGTAGCTGACGAGGGCCAGGACAAAGCCGAAGGCGCTGTGCCGGGCGTGATTCACGGCCATTCCGGAAAAGGAGACGGACAGCAGGGCCAGACCGGCGATGAGGAACAGATTGCTGCTCCACATGGCAAGACTCGTCTTCCGGTCTATGGCGGCGGACAGGTCGTCCTCGTTTTCCCCGTCCCAGCCGGCCAGCAGCTTTTTTGCCGGCAGGTAAAACGCCGCGGCAATGATGGGGTTGAGCACAGCACAGGCCAGCAGCAGCCACGGCGCGGCGCAGGCACCGAAGGCAGCCCCGGCCAGTCGGACGGCCCCGGCCAGCTGCTCCGCGCCGAAAAAGGCCAGGCAGAAGCCAATCACGCCGCCTGCCACGCCGCAGCACACCATCATCAGCAAAAATTTCGGCAAAGCCCTGCGGTTGGCCTGCCGGATTTCGTCATTGCGATCCTTCATTTGGATTGTCCTCCTCCAGAATGAAAATATCCTCCACGCGGACGCGGCAGATTTTTGCCAGCGTCAGCGCCAGCGTCACCGACGGGGAATAGTCCCCCCGCTCGATGAGACTGATTGTCTGCCGGGACACCCCGGCCAGACGGCCCAGCTCCTGCTGGTTCACGCCCAGCACCGCCCGGTATTCCTTCAGACGGTTACGCAGCGGCATGCGTCTCTCCCCCTTTCTGTCTGCCAAAGCGGATGAAAAGCTTATTTGTCATTTTGACAACTATCTTTGTCAGGATGCAATATATCATTGTCAAATGGATTTGTCAAGAACAAAATCAAAAAACTCCCGCCGGTCTTTCAGGCCGGCGGGAGTTCGGTGCGTGGGGCTTGTCCGGGACGTTACGCCCGCT
>CAYNEH010000032.1:3934-11922 GCA_964396195.1 uncultured Oscillospiraceae bacterium | reverse complement strand
CTGGTACCGGTCAAAGAGCGCACGGTCTTTCACGTCATCAGGGGAGAACTTCCAGTTCTTTTCCGGGATATCAATACGCTCCAGAAAGCGCTCCTTCTGCTTTTGCTTGGAAATATGCAGAAATATTTTGACAACCCGGTAGCTGTTATCATAAAGGTATTCCTCATACCCGCGGATCTGTCGATACCGTTTCTGGAAAAAATCTTCCTTGCTGTCATCCAGAATGCGCGGAGCCATCTGATAGTTCTTCTGCATGTCGTGAATCTGCACAGTCAGCACATCCTCATAATAGCTGCGGTTGAAGATGGCGATGCTTCCGCGCGGAGGAAGGTGGCGGTTCACCCGCCAAAGATAGTCGTGGCTCAGATCCTCGCTGGTGGGCTGCTTGAAGCTGTGAACCAGAACGCCCTGGGGGTTGAGTCCGGCCATCACGTGCTTGATCGTACTGTCCTTTCCCGCGGCATCCATGGCCTGCAGAATCACGACCAGCCCTTCGCGCCCATCGGCGTAAAACGCGTCCTGAATCTGTGCCATCCTCGCGAGATTTTCCTTTGTCTGTTCCAGACAGCGCTCCTTGACCTCGGCGTTCTTCTCCACGCTGGTGTCCAGCTTCTCCAGATCACAGCGCCGGGAGCCGTCAAAACAAAAAGCCTCTGCTTCCATATGGAACCTCCTCATTTAATTCTGTCATATCAGCATCAGTATAGCCATTTCCCGCTCCGGACACAAGTCCTTTTCGTGGGATGCACCCCGGTTATCTGCGTCCTTTTTTTCTGCTTCCCGCTGTCTGCTTTTTCGAAGCATCCAGCAGCCTGCGTTCCAGCATCCGCAAGGCTCTTCGGCATCTGAGCGGGGCAAGTACTCCCCGGGCCGTATAGGCAGACATCTCAATGCAGCTTCCGTCCCGACTGGCCGTCAGCAGAACCGGCGCGGCCAGCAAGCTGCTGCAAAGGCAGGCAGAAGTCCCTTGGGCACTTTCCAGATGCACCGCTCTGCCCAGCGCCTCCATCGATTCCTCCAGTCCGCTTTTCGGCGCTCCGGCCTGCAGCCGGCAGCTCCGCGTCCTGTGCGTGATACCCAGAAAATGTATCGCGCCCCATCCGGCGGAAACTCCCTGGAAACTGCGCGGCTGCCAACGTTCTTCCGACGGAATTACCTCCAGACTGCCGTCCTCCATCCTTCGGCATCTGCCCAGCAATATCCGTCGAATCTCGCGTGTCCGCTCGTCCATCTTTATGCGCCCTCCCCTGACAGGCTCTGCGCCGCATGCAGCAGTTCCTCCTGAGTCGGCTCTTCACCTGAAAACGCACCGAAAATCAAGCTGCGGCCCTGACTATCGGTCCAAAAGAGTGTCTGTTCCGTTCCCGTGCCGCAGAGAACGGCCGGAATATCGCCCACCGATACATCCGTCCGCGTCACATCGCCGGACGCGCCGTAACACATCTCAATTAAATCTGCCGCGGAATATTTTCTGGTCACAAGCAGACTCCATTTTTTGCCGTCCGCCTGAAGCTGAAGCTGCACATAGTCATTCTCTTCTCCGCCATACCAGTTTCCGACCTCACAGTGCAGCACACTGATGCCCTCCGGGAACGTCAGGTCGCCTACAAGCGCTGCGGCATCTTCCATGCCGGGGATCTGATCGGATGCGATCTCATATTTCCCTTCCTCGCAGCCGGTTACATCAACGGACAGATCCTCCGCTACCGACACCGTGAGGCGGAAGCCGTAATCCTGTTTCAGATCATACAGCAGCAGATCGGTTTCGCCCGCCGCAATCCCTGTCAGTCCGAAAGTGACTCCCGTCTCACCGTAGTCAGGTCCGTCGACAGAGAGAATGGCACTGTCATAGCCCATTGCATCCCATTCATATGTTCCGTCCGAACTGTCCAGATAAATCTCACGTGATCCGTCTTCGGCCGTATACCAGACACAGCCGGCTTTCCCCTCCTCACCTGCCGAACCGGAAGAGGGGAACTGCCTGTACTCAGCCGCAGTGACCTCCACGCCGCCCTTCTGAGTGGCGCTCAGCGTAACCGTGAGCTGATAGCTCACATCAAACGGGGCGCTGTCCCGCTGACAGCTGAAGACAACAGCTCCATCGCTGAATTCCTCCCCTGTCAGAGAGAAAACCGCCTTCTGCCCTGTTCCGTCATCCTCGCGCGTAATCACAAGGCCGCACTCCGACCCATCAACCAGCCATGAATAGCCGTCCTCCGGTGCGTTGCTGATGGTGAGCTGGACGCTGCCGTCCAGCTTTTCCTTCCAGCTGTACGGATGGGCGGAATCCTCCCCGCCCCGGCTGCTCCCGCAGGCCGTCAACAGCACGGCAAGCGCCAGCGCCGTCAATAATATAAGCCGTTTTTTCATGCTGTTTCCTCCTGTTGCCGTAAATGAGCTGACGGCTGAACTGTTTTCTCCGCAGGTAATTCGGGACTTGCGGAATCAATAAACCGACATGTCTTTCCTGCATCGAGGCGCGCGGCCTGATCCTTTGGCAAATGCCAACACGCTTTCGGGCCGGATGTCCCGGCCCGAAAGCGCATTATGATCTCCCGCAGCCTTATCCGGCATCCTCAGCGGCAGGATTTCCGTCCTCTGCCGCGGCCGGCGTCTCTGAGGCGGCCGGTGTCTCTGAGGCGGTCGGTGTCTCTGAGGCAGCCGGTGTCTGAGAGCCGCTGCCGCTCGAACTGTCGGGCGCTGACTCCTCAGGGGGCTCCACATACAGCGGCTCAACCACAAACTCAATGATGGTCTGCGCCGTCGATACCTCGTTGCTGGAGACAATCACGCGGTAATATGCCTCCGTACCAACGCCGGACGAGTACTCATTGTCCGCCTTGAACCGCAGGACACCATTCTCGACCGTAAGCACCTCAGGTGCGCTTGAAGTAAAGCTGTCTTTGAATTTTTCAACGCGATAGCTGTAGCCCTCATCGGAGCCCGTAACTTTTGCCGTGATGGTGACCTCCTGGCCGCTCTCGACCAGCTGCTGCTTTGTCCCGCTTTCAACAACAATCTGTTCCGATGTTCCGGAAGACGGCCTTGTCGTAACGGCTGTCAGCTTCACCTGCACGGAATTGAACAGCGGGATCATACCGGAACCGCTCCAGTCCTGCAGATTGCGCTGATAGCTGATCTGCTTCCCGCCCGACTGGAACGCCACGCTCACCTCACTCAGCGTGAGTGTCGCCTCATCGCCGGTCTCGGTAGTCGGGCTCAAACTGATCCAGCGGATCTCCGTCGCCTCCGGAATCAGCAGCCGCAGAGTCACGGTGCTGCCCGGCTGGAAGGATGCGCTGCCCTCGGCATACTCCAGGATATCATCAATTGTCATCTCCCGGATCACATCATCCGCCGTCCTGTAATTGAGGTCCATGCTCACCGGTCCGTTGGCGTTCTCCGCCGCAGCAGGGACGTCCTTGACGCTGGGCACCGTGAAGGTGATCGTCACCTGAGCCACGCCGCCGCTTCCGTCCAGCGTACTGCCCGTGCTGCGCATAATCTGGTCACCCTGTCCCACAGCAAGTTCCACACCGTTCGCGAAGCTGAATTCGCCTGTGCTGTATTTCTCGCCGCTTACGGTGTCCGTCTCATAGGCTGCCGCCGTCGCCGAAGCGATGCTCACTGTACTGCGGGTGCCGTGCCCGGTGCCCCGTATCTTGATGCCGGTGATCTCCTTGACATACGGTTCGTTGAACGTCAGCTCAACCAGCTTGCCCGCGCGCAGTTCCGACCAGTTCTGATCCGTCAGATAGATAAACGCAGACTGATATTCCTGTCCGGATACATCGTTTGTCGTGGTGTACTGCAGTGCCACCGCCACATCGTCCGTCTCCGCCGTCAGGCGCAGGGTCGGCATATTGTCCGAGAACGCCAGTGTCACGGTCTGCGTGAACTGCGACTTATCCGACGTGGTTTCCGGTGCTCTGCTCACACCGCTGCCGGCAGCGGCGTCACAGCCCGTAAAGTTGATATAGAAGGTGTTGATGATCACGCCGGACCGCACCTGCTGAACCACAGCATAAGACAGCGGCACCGAGCCCGTAATGTTGAGATCGGTAAAGTAGGCATAAAGCTCAAGGCTGTTGAGCGTGTTGATGCCGGACACGGAAACGCCTGTAATGTAAAACATATTCCGCCCATCGTTCTCAGTGAGCGTCAGGGCCTGTTCCACGCGGCTGAAGCCGCCGTACACCCGGCTGTACTGTGCGGCCGCACTCATCGTAACGCTGTCAGCCGTCAGGTTCTCCTCTGTCCCGTCTGTGTACACATAGATATTCAGCGTGTCATCCGCCGATTGCGGCAGGCGCGAGGTCACGGACGAGACCTGACCCTTATTGGAATCCGACCATTCAACCTCATTTCCGGTAAACTCAATGTTGATTGTCTGCGTCTGATTTAACGGCAGGGTGAGACTGTACGCCCCCTGCCCGGAATTCATGCTGCAGCATAGCGGCTTCGTCTCGTTTGTATACAGCCATTGGTATTCATCCGCTGTATTGATAATGCGTCTGCCGTCATTTCCGACGTATGTGACGTCAACATTTTCAATATTCCAGGTCGTTGTTACCTTGCTTCGCACCTCGAGCGTTATCCGCAGAAGCTGTGATATATCCTGAATCGCCAGGGTAAAGCGGTCTGTCTTTCCGGCGCGGAACATAAGGTTCGGGTCACTTTCTGTCCCTCCGGGCCACGTGTACTGTCCGATTGTTTCCTTCTTTCCGGTCTTCTTTTCCTGACCGGAATAAGTATACATGGCATCCACCAGATTATAGGTTTCGGTCTTTCGGACACCGTTGCTGTCATAGTACTCCACGATACCATACACCTGACCGACAAACTGCGGCTCTGCCGTACCGGTATCCTTAGCTACATTGTAAGCGCCGGTTGTAATGGCAAACTCAAGATTGACCGCATAAGTGCTCTTCTCAATCTGGAAGGTTTTTACGATCTCATTTTCAGAGCGGCCGCGATAGCTGATGCTGGATTCACCGGCGGCCTCGTCCTGATAGTTGATGTCAATCCAACCCACATTATTGACCACCCACTGACGGGATACCGCCTCGCTCGTCTGCTTCTTTACGCAGATTGATTCTATTTTCAGCTTATCGAACACGTCGCTTTCATCCGTGCTGTCCTCCGGCAGGATTTTGATTGCGGTCAGTTCGCCCATGTCACGGTTGGTGCTGATGGTGAACTGTTCCGTATAGCCGGTGCGGAAGCCATCGGAGGCAAGCTGCTGGTTGGCCAGCACATAGGCGCTCTTGCCATCCTCAAAAACAAGCTGGAAATAAAACTGGTTCTTTGATCCGCAGTCACCGTCGGTAGTGTCTGTCACCTGATCGTCGCCCACCTCGACCTCGACCGAATAAGTATAGCGGCTTTTGGCAAAGCGTCCGAGGCCCATTGCTGTCTCATAGCTCATGGAATACCGGTACTCAGACCAGTCGCCCGTATCCGTATCCGGCGTCAGTGCGCTGTCGGAATTAAACTCCTCACTGGACGTATCACCGCCGTCCACCAATATCTCTTTGTTGAGCGTCAGCAGACTTGTCCCGGTAAAGGTGCGGGAATACACCCGGTCAGAGGTCTGCGTGCCGTCGGTGACCGTCTCCCATGTTCCCGTCAGCGGTCCCAGCTCATCCAGCCGGTATATCTCCATTCCCTTTGCCTGCCAGTCATCGGAGCCTCTGATCAGAAAACTTGCACCGGTGAACTGATCGACATCCTTGACGGACACCGTAAAGTACAGTGTTCCGCCGCTCCTGACCCCGACCCGGTACATGAAGTCTGAGCGGACACCCGGCCATTCGCCGTAATATTCGCTTACCGCGTCAGACACGCTGATTGCGCCGGTGCTCTGTGTCTTCCCGTTCAGGTCGGTGTAGGTCAGCGTCATGATCAGCTCGCCGGTAGTCCCGGCAAGGCTGGTGTCATCGGTGTTGAGAATCACAAGGTAGCGCTCCGAACTGTCCTTCGGCAGCAGACGCGCCCCGGCCTCATACTCCTGCAGCGAGAACTCAACGCCGCTGCTTCCCGCCTTGACCGGACGGATTGACGTGCCGGAGGCGGACGGTGCCCGATAGTAACTCACCGGCGTACCGCTGAAACTGAACTGCAGCTTTGTGCCCTCAACCGTAACCGATACGCCCGCCGTAACGGGATCATAAACAGAAAGTCCCGTAATGCTCAGCAGATCTACATCATCCCCGGCTGTGTCTGCCGGCTGCACAATACGATTTTCATCGATGAGCGAGGAAGGATCATCGTAATATCCGCCGGGCAGTGTGTCATCCGACGTTGAATCCAAGTCTGACGACGTTACCCCGATCGTGATCCCCACAGCCGCCTTTGCCGCTTCTGTTCCGTAGATCACGCGCACAGAGTTCAGAGAGGCAACATCCGGCAGCGTCACCGCCAACGCCAGCGTGTCACCGTCCTGCGCGAGACCTGAGAGGAATTCACTCGCGTTCACACCCTGCTCCAGGGCGTAGCCCAATATGCTCGTCACCAGGGGAACATACACCTCACGCGTCGCACCGTAAACATCCTGATAACGAAGCGCCAGCGCAGCGCACTCCCCGAAATTGGAGTTGAGAAGACTCTTTTTCGTGTAATTTCCCAGTGCACGGATGCCCGCGCCGTAGATATCTGCAATATCCATACGCAGCACTCGTCTTGTGGTCTGCGTGGTATAACTCTCGTTGGCCTGTACCAGCTTGCCGTCGCCGCTGCCGTCCGCGGTAATGCGGAATATGCGGTCTGAATTCCAGTTAAAGGTCTGTGACTGCTCCATTTTGGCAATCAGCGTACCGGAGAAATCCGCGTACTGGCGGCCGGAAACATAGCCGCACATGCTCGTTCCGTACACCTCGGACACCCGATAAACACGCAGCGCCTGGCAGGCCCACGTACCGCTGGTGCTCTTCTGCCCATCCGACGGATCGTCGCTCATCAGAAACTCAACACTCTGAATACTTACCAGTTCCTTCAGCGGCTGGAAGAAAAACGTATCCGTCGAATATTCCTGAAACGACTGACCCTCGTCTGTAACAGATACTCCCAGCTGTTTCAGAACTGAGTCCTGGAGATCCGTCACCCCTGCGCTGGCCGCATATGCGCTGCCCTGCTTTTCCGCCCAATCCATCGATTCCTTCAGCGCGTTTTCGCCGGGAAAAATGAGGTGGCTGCGAGTGTAGCCTTCCTTGTCCTTATAGGTGATTTTGATGTACAGGATTTCATCGGCGAGGCTTCCCTTCGCGCTCACTGTGCCTGTACTTACCTGCAGGGCATAGACATTGCTTCCAAGGCTGCCGGAATTGCTGTCCGAAGTACTGGCCGGATCTTCATCCGAAGCCGCCGCCGCGCTCCGCGGCAGCAGCGCCACATCAGGCACCAGCATTACCGCCGCCAGCAAAAAAGCTGCCAGACGGGCCGCGCCCCGCACCAGATCGCTGCGCAATCTATTTCTTTTCACTTTGTTCTTTCCACGCATTACGCATCCTCCGTCCAGCTGTCCTGCATAGTCCGGCCCTTATCTGATGGTCAGGAATCCGACAAAACCGGTCATTTCAAAAACCTCCATGACCGTTTTCCTGACCTTGATCAACGTCAGGCTTCCGCCCTTTTTCGCCATAGCCATATAGACCCGCTTGATGACGCGGAGTCCGGCGCTGGAGATGTATTCCAGCCCCTCCATATTCAGGACGAGCCTGTCAAAGCGCTCCGCCGTCTGCATGAGAATCTCCTCTGTCTCCGGCGCGGTGATGGTATCCAGCCGTCCCTGCAGCACCAGTTCGCCTTCCTGTCCACGGTTGATGAGTTTAATGTCCATAGCTCTATGCTCCTCTTTTTCAATGCTTGCCGCGCTGTCTGTTGTTGTACTGGGTCAGCTCTTCCAGCGTGATATCAATGGTCTTCTCATCAAGCATCTCCATAGTTTCGATGGGAGAAGGCAAATCGATCTCTCCGATGTTGGCCTGCAG
>CAYNEH010000032.1:0-3834 GCA_964396195.1 uncultured Oscillospiraceae bacterium | reverse complement strand
GCCTGATGCTCCTCCTCTGCAGGCAGCACGCTTTCGACGGCCGGTGCAGCCGTAAACTCCGTTGCTGCGGCTTCGTCCGACGCGGCAGGCATCCGCTCCCCGGCCGCCGGCACTTGCTCCGGCACTCGCTCCGGCGCGGATTCCCATGCGGATATCGGCTCTGTGACCGCCTCCGTTTGGGATGCGGGCCGCACGCCGCCAAGGCGGGCATCGACCGTGGATTCCACGCTTCTCTGGATCTCGCGCACCAGCGCGTCGTAACTGAAGCGGCTGAGCAGCTCTGTCAGAGACGCTTCCGAACCTGCGGCCGCAGGCTGGGCAAATCTCTCCGAAACAGGGGCTGTCCGCATGACTGCCGCCGCGGGCATTTCCTCCCGAGGCGCGGTGTCCGCGGCAGGTTTTTCGTTCGCTGTCTCGCTCTCCCCGTCGGTTTCGACAAAGGTCACGCTGCGGCGCGCCTGCACGGGCTGCGGCGCCTCATCCTCCTGCTCGCCCCAGCGTCTGAGCCTGCTCTCAAGATACTTTTCCCGGCTCTCGCCCACGACATTCTCCCAGGTCTGCGCCCCGTTTTCGCCGCCGAAATACCGGCTCTGATAGTTTCGATCCTGAAACATGGAGGCCATTCCCGCCGGAACCTCAACGCGGAACGTCGAACGGCTCGTTGGGCTCATAACCGTAAATGCCTGGCCGCGCGGGGCCGTGGTAATCTGATTCTGCTCGACCTCGTTGATGCCGCCGGCTTTCTCATAAAGCTTGCAGAGATCCTGAATATCATTCGGCGCCAGTGAAAAGATAAAGCTGTACTGGCAGGCGTTGATGATAGCGGTGGACTTGCGGGCAATCTCCTCGCTGCCGACAAAATCCTTGATGTTCTGGGTAATTACAATCTGCATACCGTTGTACTTGCGGATACGCTTGGCCAGCTGGAACATAAAGTCCAGCGCGACGGGGAACTTGGTGTCAATGAACACATGCGCCTCGTCAATAACCACCACGACCTTGCGGTGCAGACCGTATCTCATGTTGTAGTCGCGGTTTTTGATGATTTCGTTGTCGATGTATTTGAGCACCAGCAGCATCTGAGCGTTCGCGATGGTGCTGTTGCGGTTGGAGATCAGAGTCTGGAAGTTGAACACCGTGAAATTCTCATCGGTGGTAACGGTGGATGGGCCATTCCAGATGTTGGCGTTCCGTCCGCCGGTGGAGAACTTCGCAACATAGTTCATCAGCGTCCGCAGGATGGTGCGTATATACTCGTTGTCCGTCTGCTGGAACTCCGCGAGCACTGCATCGTACAGATCATCGAATATCGGGTAATCCTCGGGATGCAGACGGCTCAGGTCGGTTTCGCCCGTGATGCCGTGGTTTGTGTACATCCGGTCGATAAGGCTGTTGAGATACTCCATGGCATCCTTATCGCAGTCCGGCAGAATCTGACGGAAAAACTCCTCCAGGAACTGCAGATGCGTAGCATAGCTGCCGGAAATCGCGGTGCTGTCGGATTCATCGTCATCCAGCGCAGTGATAATCTGGAACGGATTGAGCCGTCCATACTGGGCGTTTCCCACGTTGATGAATTTGCCGTGCAGGTTTTCTGCAAGTTCGGTATATTCATTTTCCGGGTCAAGGATAAATATCTTGCAGTCGTCAGCGGCAAGGTTCGTCAGCAGACTCTTGGTGGCGTAGGACTTGCCGGAACCGGATTTGCCCACGATCACCATGTTGGAGTTGACGCGCTCACTGTCGCGGCGGAAGAAGTCAATAAAGACCGGAACGCCCTGACTGCTGCCCATCTTGATGCCGCCCACATCAGACACATGGGCAAAAATCCAGGGATAGCAGGCGGCAAGCGAGTTGCTCGGGATGCCCTGGCTCTGGCGCAGCATGGGATCGTAGCCGCTCACCTGTGACCCGATAAATGCCTGCATCTGGTCGAATTCCATGTTGTTGAGCCGGAATCCGTTTTCCTGATAGCAGCGGCGCACGGCTTTTTTCATGTTGGTGATGACGGTTCGCTCCGACCGCGGCGGCTGAACAATGGAATGGCTGGCCCGGGTGGCGGCAATATCATAGGCCGTCACATACACGTTCACCTCCAGCAGGGATTCATTATCACGCTGGAGTGTGGCAAGCAGGTTGTTCAGTGTCTCAATGTGGCTCTGCAGCTCTATGCGGCGCGAGTCCACACCGGTCGTTACATATTGTGCGCGCAGTTCCTGAAGGGAACGGTCGATACCGCGGATGGCCTTTGCCCGCTCCATCGGACGGCACTTGACCACGACCTTCGTGCCGGGCATTGACATGACCGTCGCCAGCCATGCATCGCCCACTGCGGCAGGGTAGGTCACCACGCGCATATTATGGGTGATGATGTGGTTGACCTCCACCGTGCGCGCCTTGATATCCACCGTCTGCGGCATGGCCCACTGGGCGTAATCCTCCGGGGCAACGCGCTCGATATCGCGTTCGTCAAAGTCCAGCTGGTTGGTATATTTCAAAAATACCGCCAGTTCCTTATCGTTCAGGCGCTTGGGGGACATCTCCGCCGCACGCAGCGTATTCATCGCGGTTTCCGCCTGATTGTTCAGCTGTCGTTTGTCGCTCTCGAAAAGCACCAGGTAGTAAAACGGCTCGATGACTTTGGCGTCATAGCACAGCCGCCGCACATCGTTGATCCGGTCATACATGATTTCAACGCGGGCCTTATACTCTTCCTCCGTGAGCATTCCCTGTTCAAAGGAGGCCTTCAGTTCACGCAGCCGATCATACTCAAGCTTGAGGCTTTGATCGTACATGACCGGGCGCTCGATCTTGACGATGTTCGCGGAGTAATCCGCATTGATCGCCCGGAGCACGCGCCCCAGCCCGCTCTCAATGGTATTGACACGGCGGAATGAACTGAAAAACCGGAACTCCACCGGAGGGATCTCAATCACCGCGCCGAAATATCTGCCGCCGTACTCAATATAACCGCCTTCAATTCCGGTGAACGCCACAATTCGATCCATGGATACGCGGTTCGCCTCGGCGTCTTTTGTCTCGGCCAGCTTGCGGGCGGCCTCGTTTGCGGCGGCGGCTCGCTGGGCCCGAATTGCCTCTTTCTCCTCCGGAGAAGCGGTCTTGCTCTTGAGGAGTTTATCCTCCCGTTTCCGCTGAGATTTTTCCGCCTTCTGGCGCTCCTTGCGCTCCTGCTTCGTTTCCTGCGTTTCCGGCTCCTGCGATTTTTGCGTGCGTCCGGCATCCGCGGCGGCGCGGCGTTCCAGAATAGCGTCCTTTTCCTCCTGCGGAACCTTTTTGCTTTTCAGCAGCTTATCCTCTTTCTTTCGGATAAGCCGCTCTTCCTTCTCCTTGCGGCGCCGTTCCTCCGGAAGGACATCCGCCTCTGCGTTCTCGCCAAACAATCCGTCAAAGGAAAGTTCCTTCGAGGTGCCCTCCTTCCGGGCCAGCAGCATCCGGTCATCATAGGGCCGGGCAAACCGCCGGGTATACCCAATGTGGCGCAGGATGTGCAGCAGATAGATATAATTGGGCACCGTATCCATTCTGGCCAGCAGTGCCACGGCAAGAACACCGACAACCAGAGCGGCAATCGCCCTTCCGGGCAGACTCGAAAGCAGCACAAGTATAATCAGGACTACAGCCACGCCGCCGACCAGAATATCGGACAGAGAGACGCCCTTGAACAGTTCGATCTGTACTTTGGTTTTTCCCGGTATAAGTCTCATGCGGTACTGACACCACCTTGTTTCCACGAATTACACGAAGACGATCTTTCCACCGCGGTTCGTTCTCACTGCTGCGGCGGTTGCTGCGGCGGCACGGCCTGCTGCGGCA
>CAYNEH010000031.1:0-11982 GCA_964396195.1 uncultured Oscillospiraceae bacterium | reverse complement strand
TCCAGCAGATGGAGGACGCGGGCGTGAAGGACGGCGACCTTGTGTGCCTGTACAACCTGGAATTCGAGTATCAGAGATAAGCAAGGGCCTGCCCGCACAGCGGACAGGCCCTTTTTATTGTGCCGCAGCCCCGGGATAAGGCGTGTTCCTTGACAGCGGCGGGGGAAAACTCTATAATTCTGGATGAAAACGAGACGGAGGAATGGAACTATGCGCGAATTTCTGCATCGGTACCTCTGGCCGGGAGAGCGGTCGCTGCTCACCCTCCTGCGCTGGATGCTGGTATCGGGTCTCACCGGCGTAGCCTGCGGCCTTGTGGGCGCGGCTTTTTATTATGTGGTGAGCTTTGCCACCACCGCCCGGCAGACCTACGGCTGGCTGCTGTTCTGCCTGCCGCTGGCCGGTCTGTTCATTGTGTGGAGTTACCGGGTGCTGGGCATGGAGAACGACAGCGGCACCAACCAGATCATCGCCAGCGTCCGCAACGGGGAAAAGCCACCCCTGCGGCTGGCCATACTTATTTTTGTGAGCACCGCCCTCACCCACCTCACCGGCGGCAGCGCCGGACGGGAGGGCGCGGCGCTCCAGATTGGCGGAAGTCTTGCGGCGTCTATCGGCCGCCTGCTCCTGCTGGATGAGCGGAACATGAACCTCATCGTCATGTGCGGCATGAGCGCCGTATTCACGGCTCTGTTCGGTACGCCCCTGTCCGCCACGGTATTCAGCCTTGAGGTAGTGAGCGTGGGCATCGTCCACTACTCTGCCCTGTTTCCCTGCCTGCTGGCCAGCCTTGTGACCACCGAAGTCACACGGCTGCTGGGAATCCGCCCGGAGGGGTACGTCCTCATGGGCGGCCCGGAACTGAACTGGCAGTTCATGCTGCGCACCGGCCTGCTGGCCATTGCCTGTGCCCTGCTGTCCATGGCTTTCTGCGTGCTCATGCACAAGACGAACTACATTTACAAAAAATTTTTCCCCAACCAGTATCTGCGGGTGTTGGCCGGGGCGGCGGTCCTCATCGTCCTCACCCAGCTGGTGGGCAGTCGGGACTACAACGGCGCGGGAGGCGACATCATTGAGGAAGCGCTGGCCGGGCAAGCAGTGCCCTACGCCTTCCTGCTGAAAATGATCTTTACTGCCGTCACCCTTGGCGCGGGTTTCCGGGGCGGCGAGATCGTCCCCACCTTCTTCGTGGGAGCAACCTTCGGCTGTGTCGCCGCGCCGTTGCTGGGGCTTGAACCGGCCTTCGGCGCGGCTATCGGCATGATCGCCCTGTTCTGCGGCGTCACCAACTGCCCACTGGCCAGCATTTTTCTGAGTATTGAGCTGTTCGGCAGCAGCCACGTCCTGTTTTTCGCCCTCGCCTGTGCCCTGAGCTATCTGCTCAGCGGCAAGTTCTCCCTCTACAGCGCCCAGAAGATCGTCTACTCCAAGCTGGAGCCCCGGTTCATCGACGAAAACGCCCACTGAAGCTGATATTCAAAAAATGGAGCGCACACAGCATGCCATGCTGTGGTGCGCTCCATTTTTCTGCACATTTTGTCCGTTTTTGTGGAAAAACAGCGGAATTTACGCCCGCTTAAACTGCTTTTCCAGCTGGTATTTCGTCAGCTCGATGGTCACCGGGCGGCCGTGGGGACAGTACTTCACCGCACCGCTCATCACCAGCCGGGCTACCTCCGTCAGCTCCTCCGGGCCGTTTTTCTGCCCGCCCTTGATGGCGGCCTTGCAGGCCATGGTGTGCATCAGCTCATCCCGGGCGGCGGCGGGGTCTGCGGCGCCGGTCTCCCGGATGCGGCGGGCCAGCTCCAGCAGCGCATCCTCAATGTCCCCGGTGTCCAGATAGTCGGGCACGGAGCGCACCGCCAGCGCGGCGGAGCCGAACTCCTCCACGTCAAAGCCGAACCGGGCCAGCAGGCCGGTCTGCTCCAGCAGCACCTCCCGCTCCTCCGGGGCGGGGGTGAAGGTGACAGGGGCCAGCAGCTCCTGCACCATGGGCTGATAGTCGGCGGCCTTGAGCCGGTCAAAGTTGGCCCGCTCATGGGCGGCATGCTTGTCGATGAGGATGATCTTGTCCCCCTGCTCCACCATGATGTAGGTGTGGAACAGCTCACCCCGGATGAGCCACGGCTCAATTTCGGGCTGGATTGCTTCGGTGGGGGCGGCGGGCTGCGGCTGGATGACCGATGCCGGTTCCGCAGAAACCGGAGCGGCGGAGACCGGCTCCGGGACGGCGTTCGGTACGCGAACGCTCTGAGGTTCCGGCGCTTTTGCGGAAGTTTCCGCCGGGTCAACGGGCCTGACCGTCTCGGCGGAAAGGGAGGCGGGGTGTTCAACAGGCTGTTCCGCCGGTGCGGATGCGGGGCGCTCCTGCGCGATCTTCCGCGGCAGCGGCGTCACCCGCTGGAAGGGGGACGGCCACGCGGGCTTCACGGGATCGGCGGGCCGGGGTTTGACGGCAGGGGCGGTATACGAGCCACGGGGCGCGGGGTGGTAGGTGGGTGCGGGCTTCCAGCCGGTCTGCGCTGTGGGGGCAGGAGTGACGGCAGTGACATCGTTCAGGGAAAGGCTGGTCTGGTTGGCGGTGACGGTGTCCTCCGCCTTCGGGGCGGACAGGACGGCCTTTGGCCGGGTGCTGTCCTCGCTGAGGGCGGTCAGAACTGCGTGGTACACGGCGGAAAACACCTGCTGTTCGCTCTGAAATTTCACCTCTGTCTTGGTGGGGTGGACGTTTACGTCCACCGCGTTGGGCTTGACGGTGAGGTGCAGCACGCAGCCGGGGAATCGGCCCACCATTTTCTGGTTTTTGTAGGCTTCCTCCAGTGCGGCCGTCATGGTGCGGCTCTTGATATAGCGTCCGTTGACGAAAAAGTGCTGGCAGCTCCGGCTGCCGCGGCAGCAGGCGGGCAGGGATACATAGCCGGACACGGACATGTTTTCGCCGGATCCGGTGACCTGCGTGAAGCCCAGAGCCAGATCCCGGCCCAGCACGGCGTACACCGCGCTTTTCAGCTGGCCGTCCCCGGGGGTGAGCAGCTCCTGCCGCCCGTCCCGGATAAACTTGACGGATATCTCCGGGTGGGACAGGGCCAGCCGCTGGACGTTGGCAAAGACGGCGGCCCCCTCAGCGGCATCCTTTTTCATAAATTTCAGCCGGGCGGGGGTGTTGTAGAACAGGTCGCGCACCACCATGGTGGTGCCGTCGGGACAGCCGGCCTCTTCCTGCTCCAGCACCACCCCGGCCTCCAGATGGAGGGCAGAGCCAAGCGGTGCATCGGCGGGCTTGGTCAGCAGGTCGATGCGGCTGACGGCGGAGATGGCGGCCAGAGCTTCGCCCCGGAAGCCCAGCGTGCCGATGGCCTCCAGATCGTACTCAGTGGCGATCTTGGAAGTGGCGTGGCGGAGAAAGGCGGTTGCGGCCTGATCGGCGGGGATGCCGCAGCCGTTGTCCGTGACCCGGATGAGGGTCATGCCGCCGTGCTCGATCTCCACGGTGACAGCAGTGGCTCCGGCATCGATGGCGTTTTCCATCAGCTCCTTCACCACGGAGGACGGGCGCTCCACCACCTCGCCGGCGGCGATGAGATCCGCAACGTGCGGATCGAGTTGTCTGATGACTGGCATAAAAACCTCCTTGGACGGCCCTTACAGCTCCAGAAGGATGGTAACGGGGCCGTCGTTCTGGGAAAACACCTGCATGTCCGCGCCGAACTCGCCGTGCTCCACGGCGAAGCCACGGCTCCGGCACTGCTCCATGAAGCGCTCGTACAGCGGGACGGCCAGCGACGGGGGCGCGGCGTGGGAAAAGCCCGGGCGGCGGGAGGAGGTGTCGGCATACAGGGTGAACTGACTCACCACCAGCAGTGAACCGCCCACGGATTCCAGATTGCGATTCATCTTGCCGTTTTCGTCCTCAAACACCCGCAGACCGCATACCTTGTCGGCCATTTTGTCGGCGGTGGCTTCGGTGTCCTCCGGGCCGACGCCCAGCAGCACCAGGAAGCCCTGCTCGATCCGGCCGCTGATCCGGCCGTCAATCTCCACCCGGGCGTTTCTGACCCGGGTCACAACTGCTCGCATAAAAATTCCTCACTTTCGGGAAATGAAAGCCGGGGCAGGAGTGTCCCGCCCCGGCCGGTGGTCTGGTCCGGGCGGAGTGAACACCTGCCCGTGAAATTATCGGTACTCCCGCTGCACGCCCCGGGCGTACAGGGGATCGAGGCTGAACACGGCGGTGTCCCCTTCGGCGCACTTCAGTCCGGTGACGTCCACCAGCGTTTCGGTGGCGCCCACGGCGCCAAGAATTTTCGCCTTCTGGCCGTTGATGCACACGGTCTTGCGGCGGCCCAGCACCCGGCGGATGGCCTGCCACAGGGTGACGGCGGGACGGTCCACGCCAAAGCCGTGCTGATACCCCACGGGGAGCACCGCCACCCGAGCGGGCTTGCGCAGAGTGACTTTTCTCTCGTTGCCAAGCGTGTGGCCCCGGGGGAGCCAGCGGATGCTGTCAACGGTGGTCTCGCCGAAGCCCACGGTGATAAGGCCGTCGTTCCGGCTCCGGGTGCAGCGGCCCAGCAGGATGGAGCCCGCCCGCACCGCGTCAAGATGGGCAAGGTCGCTGTGGAGCATGGCGTAGGAACCGGCGGCGTGGACAAGGCCCGTCTCGCACCCGGCGGCATGGATGTCGTCCACCGCCTGCTGGAAGGCGGCAAGCTGCGCGTCCATGGCCCGACCGCTGGTCAGCTGGGTGTATACGCCGGAAAAGGCCACATTGGGCAGGTTGCGGATGACGGAGACGATCTTCTCCGGCTCCTCGGCAGGAAAGCCGCCGAAGCCCATGCCGCAGTCGATCTGCAAATGAGCCTCGATGACGGTGGCCCGGCTCTCCGCCAGCGCGTTGAGGGCCATGCCCGCCTCCAGAGTGCCCACGGAGCACACTGCGTTCAGGTCGGACAGCTTTTCCAGTACTTCCCGGTCGGAAGTGGAGTGGAGCATCAGAATCTCCTCATCCACCAGTCCGGCCTTCCGCAGGGCGGCGGCGGTGTCGGCACTGTCCACGCAGAAGCGGCGGATGCCCTCGTCCCGCAGGAGCTTTGCCAGCGGCACGGCCCCGGCGCCGTATCCGTCGCCGGAGAGATTGGCGTAGATATAAGAGGCCCCGGCCTGCTCCTTCACAAGGCTGATGTTGTTTTTCAGGGCGCTTTTTTCGATGACCAAAGTGTTCATGGCCGAGCTCCTTTACAAAACGGCAGGGCGAAAAGGAATGGATCCGGGCGAAAGCCCGGGAATATACGCTGATATTATACACGTCCGGGCTTTTTCCGTCAACGAGGTTCTTGGACAGGTCGCAAAAAGGCAACAGAGAAAGGGACGGGATCTTCAGATCCCGTCCCTTGAGTACGTCAAAAGACCTCGCAGAGTTTCGCCAACCCGGCGGCGAAAGAAATAAAATCCTTCCGTCGGAAAAGGCTTTGCCTTTTTCGACGAGATGAAGCGCCCCGGACTTTCGTCCGGGGCGCTTTCTATTCTGGGAAATCCTTTTTACTTCTGGCGGTTGACGTACAGTTTCTGCCACTGGGCGAAGGCGGCGCGGAAATCGCTGCGGTTGACCTCGCGCTTGGTGCTCTCGTCCCGGACGGTGCCGATAACGAAGTCACGGTCGGCAAAGCGGATCCAGGTCTTGAAGATATCGACATTGCCGTTCTCCTCCACCTTCCAGAGGACATCCAGCTCACCGGCCAGGCCCTCCAGATCGGCGTTGCCCCACCACTTGAAAATGTAATCCATGCCCACCAGATTGGGGAAGTTCTCGCTGCGCAGGAAGCTCACGCCGTCGGGAGCCTCGTAGAAGTTCTCTTCCCACTGATCCACACCGGCGTTCCGGTTCTTCAGCCAGATATTGCGCACCCTGTCCGCCAAATGGTTGGCCATGTTGTCCATGGCGGTGGTCGCCCCTGATTTTTCCATGATCTCGCTGACCAGCATCGTACATTCCTCCTGTTGAAATATTATGGATATTCGCTTTCTATGCGTATCATAACACGACTCTGCGGCGTTTTTCAATGCGAATTTTTGCAGAATCGAAGCTGGCAAATCGCACAACTTTTGTAGCATCCGTTTGGGCATTTTGCCCACGGTACTTTTTGACAAATTATATGCAGGGGAAAATGAATACTCTATCCGCTCTTCCCCCTGAAGTAAAACGGCGCAATCCCTGCTTCCGCAGGACTTCCACAACTTCCACAAAGTTTTCCACAGTGGAAAAGCGCCGGCACTGCCGGCGCTTTTTATTCATGTTCGGGTTACATAATATCTGTCAAGGCGTTTTCTCCGACAAATTTTCACAAAAATTTTACAATTCAATGACGGGCGCAGTTTGCGTCGTTTCCCCGGAGAATATCCAGCCCGTGGCCCAGAGCCGGGAGGATGTGCTCCAGACACTCCCGCACCGCCTTGGGGGAGCCGGGGAGGTTCACGATAAGAGTGCCCTTCCGGATGCCCGCCGCGGCGCGGCTGAGCATAGCCCGGTCAGTGAACCGGGCAGAATAGGCCCGCATGGACTCCGGAATGCCGGGGGTGAGCCGCTCCACCACGTCCATGGTGGCCTCCGGGGTACAGTCCCGGGGGGAGAAGCCGGTGCCGCCTGTGGTGACCACCAGTGCTGCCGTGTCCTCGTCGCACAGGCGGGCAAGCTCCGCAGACAGCATGGCCCGGTCATCGGGCAGCATGATGTAATGGACTACCTCAAAACCTGCCTGCTCCAGCAGCTCCCGGGCGGCGGGGCCGGACAGGTCCTCCCGGTTCCCGGCGTAGCCGCTGTCGCTGGCGGTGATAATGGCCGCTTTGTATTTCATGGTTCATTCCTCCATATCCTCGGTTGGTAAGGTCAGACACGGTTTTCCGGGGCTGAAATAACAGTCAGGGTGTCCCCCACGGAGATGGTACCGCCGTGGAGCACTCTGGTAAATACCCCTTCCCGGGGCATGATGCACTCGCCCATTTTCTGAAAGATCCGGCAGCCGTTGTGGCACTCCTTTCCGATCTGAGTCAGCTCCAGCACCACGTCGTTGCACTGAAACTTCGTGCCGATGGGCAGCGCCCTGAAGTCGATGCCGGACACCACCAGATTCTCGCCGAAGTCGCCGTCATGAACCTCGGCCCCCCGGGCGCGGAAGGCCTCGATCTTGTCCCAGCTCAGCAGTGACACCTGGCGGTGCCATTTTCCGGCGTGGGCGTCGCCCTCGATGCCCCAGTCCTCAATAAATCTCCCGGTGCCCACGTTGGTTTTCTGCGTCCCCTTGGCGGGGCTGGTGCACACCGCGATTACGTTTCCCATATTCTTATCCTCCGATCTGGTTCATCATACGGCCCTCGCCTCCGGCCACCGCAGCGCTGGCAAACCGGTGGGCGGCGGGCTTCCGGCGGATGGCATCCGCCATGGCGGCGGCAAGGGCTTCGTCGCTGCCGGACAGCAGCGGCTTGAGCCACACGCCCTTATCGTATTGCAGGCAGGTCTTCAAAAAACCGTTGGCCGTCAGCCGCACCCGGTTGCATTTATCGCAGAACTGGTGACTTATGGCCGAAATGAAGCCGATCTGCCCCCGAAAGCCCGGCAGGGTGAAGTACCGGCAGGGGCCGTTGCCCAGCGTCCCCTCGTAGGGGGTCAGGGGGCCGAAGGCCCCCTCCAGCAGGGCGCGCAGATCCCCTTCGCTTCTGCGCTTCAGGTTTTTCCCCAGCCCGATGGGCATCAGCTCGATGAACCGGACGGGCAGGGGCCGGGTCCGGGCAAGCTCCGCCAGCGCCAGCAGATCTGCCTCCGGCGCTACGGGCACGCAGTTGACCTTGGTGGGCAGCCCGACGGCAAGGCTGGCTTCAATGGCAGCCAGCACCCGGTCCGCCCCCTCTCGGCGGGTCAGGCGGCGAAAGGTGTCTTCATTGGTGGTATCAAGGCTCACGTTCACCCCGCTCAGCCCCGCGTCCAGCAGGCCGGGGAGCTGCTCCGCCAGCAGGACGCCGTTGGTGGTGAGGGTGACCTGCTCGATGCCGTCGATGGCGGTCAGCCCGGCCACCAGATCCGGAAGCCCCCGCCGCACCAGCGGCTCGCCGCCGGTGAGCTTGATCTTTTTCACGCCCAGCCCGGCGAAGATCCGGGCCAGCCGCAGAATCTCCTCATAGCGGAGAATGTCGGCATGGGACAGGCACTCAACCCCCTCCTCCGGCATACAGTAGATACACCGGAGGTTGCACCGGTCGGTGACCGAAACGCGCAGATAGTCGATATTCCGCTGTAATCCGTCCAGCATTCCGTCACTTCCCCAGAGATAAGATCAGATCCGCCGCCCCCGCCGCATCGTTCAGCCCCAGCACGGGAATATTCTCCAGCGCCAGCGGAAGGTCGCTGCACACGGCAAGCAGCGTGGCGGGGTCGCACACCGGTCCCTCGGAATTGCCTGCCCGGACCATCTCGATCTTGGGATAGCCGCTGTCCTTGAATCCCTCCAGCAAAATCACGTCCGCGTCGGGAAAGGCGGCGAGGAAGTCCCGCTCGTCGGCGGGGACCACCCGCACCAGTGCGTACCGCACGGGGGAGTAAATGGCGTAGCCGCAGGCTCCTGCCTGCCCGAAACGCCATGAGTCGGTGCCCGGCACGTCGGGGGTGAAATCGTGGCCGTCGTGCTTGATGGCCGCCACCCTGAGGCCCCGGCGGGACAGCTCCGCGATGAGCTTTTCCATCATAGTGGTCTTGCCGGAGTTTTTTACGCCGGACACGGCGGCGACGATGGGCTTTTTACCGCTCATTGACAAACACCCCGGACTTTCCGCCCTCCTTGCGCACAAGGTGGACGTCGGTGATGGTCATGGCCCGATCCAGCGCCTTGCACATGTCGTAAATGGTGAGCAGGGCGGTGGTCACGCCGGTGAGAGCCTCCATCTCCACGCCGGTATTGCCGGTGACGGTGGCGGTGCAGGTGGCGACCACCTTGCCGCTGCCGTCGTCATCGGGCAGCACGTCGAAGTCCACGGCGGTACCCGTCACCGCCAGCGGGTGGCACATGGGGATGAGGTCGGAGGTGCGCTTCACCGCCATGATGCCTGCCACCCGGGCCACCCCCAGCACGTCGCCCTTCTTTGCCGTGCCGGTGCGGATGGCGGTCATCACCGGTGCGTTGACGCGAATCTCTCCCCGGGCCACGGCCACCCGGCGGGTGGCCTCCTTATCCGTCACGTCCACCATGACGGCCTTGCCCTGGGCGTCAAAATGATTGAGTCCGTTCAGCATTTCCGATTCTCTCCTTACAGAAGGATGACCCGGACGGTCTCCCCCGCCTTCAGCGCGGGTGAACCAGCCGGAATGTCCACCAGACAGTTGCAGCCCAGCGAGGAGCGCAGCTGGCCGGAGGAGTGCCCCTCGGGCAGATGGACTGCGCCGCCGGTGTACCGGCCCCGGACGAAGCGGCGGACGCCGCTCTTCTTTCCGAAATCATCGGCCAGCGGGGCGGACAGGGTGGTGGGTTCCCACCGCTCATCCCCGGACAGGGCGGCCAGCATGGGCCGGGCAAACAGCTCGAAGGTGGCGGCGGCGGCAAAGGGGTTGCCCGACAGGGACAGCACCGGCTTGCCCACCAGAAGGGAGAACATCATGGGCGTGCCCGGCTTGAGCAGCACCCGCCAGAACAGCCGTTCCGCCCCGGCCAAAGGCAGAGCCTGATGGAAGATGTCCTTCTCCCCCACCGAAACGCCGCCGGTGGTGATGACGCAGTCGTAGTCCCGGACGCCGCGGTTCAGCTCCCGGGCCGTCAGCTCCGGGTCGTCGGGAAGCTGGACGGTGTCCGCCGTATAGCCCAGCTCCCGGCAGCGGGCGGCCAGCTGGGGCAGGTTGGAGTTGTAGATCTGCCCCGGTCGGAGGGGCTGTCCCGGCGGGGCCAGTTCATCCCCCGTGCATGCAAGCAGAATTCTGGGACGGGGACGAACCGGCAGCTCCGCCGCCCCAAGCCCCGCCCCGGCCAGCAGACCCAGCGCGGCGGCGTCCAGCGGAAATCCGGCGGGGATAAGTGTCTCGCCCTCCCGGTAGTCCTCGCCGCGGAAGCAGTAGTTTTCGTGGTGCTTCAGCTGTACCCGGACGGCCACCTCCGCATCTCCCCGGTCGGTGTCCTCCTGCCGGACGACGCAGTCCGCCCCGGCAGGGATGGGAGCACCGGTCATAATGCGGACGCACTGACCCGGGCGGACGGTGACGCCCGACCGGCCCCCGGCGTACACCGTATCCACAATCTGAAGGCGAGCGGGCGTCTCCGCCGACGCACCGACCGTGTCTGCGGCGATGAGGGCGTAGCCATCCAGCGGGGAGCGGTCAAAGGGCGGCTGGCTCATGGGGGCAATAACATCCTCCGCCAGCACAAGACCCAGAAGATCGAACCCGGCGCGGCGCTCCGGCGGGAGGGGAGCGGTGCCGGCGCGGATGATGTCCACGGCCTCCTCCACGGTAATGCGGGTCTTCATCCTCACACGCCCTTTCCGTAGGGGCAGACGGGATAGTGGCACTCCCCGCAGCCAAGGCACAGGCCACCGTGGCCCAAACCCACCAGCTCCGCCCGGGTGACGGGCAGGCCAGCCGCCAGGCGGGGCAGCATCAGATCAAAAATGGTTGCCTTGGCGTACATGACGCAGCCGGGCAGACCGCACACCGGCGTGCCGTCCAGATAGCTCAGCAGGAACATGGCACCGGGCAGCACCGGCGCGCCATAGGTGACGATGTCCGCGCCGGTGTCCTTGATGGCGCCGGGGGTGCGGTCGTCGGGGTCCACGCTCATGCCGCCGGTACACAGCACCATGTCCACCCCGGCCCGCTTGTAGTCCAGGATGGCCTGCGTGATGGCCGCCCGGTCGTCGCCGGGGGTGCACTCCATGGTGACGGAAATGCCGTACTGAGCCAGCTTGTCCTTCACCACCGGGGAGAACTGATCCTCGATGAGACCCTTCTGCACCTCACTGCCGGTGACGATCAGGCCGCAGGTTTTGAGCACGTAAGGATGCAGGGACAGGATGGGGCCGCCCTCCCCCGCCGCGGCTTCGGCGGCGGCCACTTTTTTCTCGTCGATGACCAGCGGGATGACCCGCATCCCCGCCAGCTTCATGCCCTTTTTCACGGGGAAGTTGCTGTGCCGGGTGGCGATCATCAGCTCCTCCTGACTGTTGACAGCGTACAGCCGATCCACGTCCACCCGGAACAGGCCGTCGCACTCGGCGGTCAGCTCGATTTTGCCCTCCTTGGGGGCAGAGGCCTTCATGTGCTCGTTCTGACACAGGGCGCAAAGCCGTGCTGCGCCCTCGTCCTCGTGAAGCATCCCGGGGGTCTTTTCCCAGACGTACAGGTTCTCCTTGCCCATGCTCAGCAGCACGGGGATGTCCTCCTCCGCCACCACGTGGCCCTTCCGGAACCGGGCGTCCTTGATGACGCCGGGGATAATCTGGGTCATGTCGTGGCACAGCACATGACCCACCGCTTCGGTTGTCTTGACCAGCTTCATAACGCTCCCTCCAAAATGAAAACGGCTCTGTCCCCACAAGGACAAAGCCGCCGATGATACGCCGGTGCAGCTCGATCCTTTTCAACAAGGAAGGCGGCGCCGTTTCCGGCGCCTCCCCGGCCGGGCCGCCATAGCGCTTGCCTTAGGCGGACAGGCTCGGATCTTCGTACTATTAGTATAGGCGTTCGGGGGCGAAAAGGCAAGGTCTCCCCCGCCTTTGCCGCTGCAGTTTTCAGTTTGCCCGGTTACAACGGATCTGTTCCCGCGCCAGCTCCTCCGGGGTGTTCAGGTTGCGGAAGGGGGCGGGGTCGGCGGCGGGCAGCGGGTAGTGCTCGCCGTTCTCGGTGAACACGAGGTACGCCCACATCTCGGGCATATGGATGTCGATGATTCCGGTCGGGGCAAAGACCCAGTTATGCTCCGGCAGCGGATTGCCGGTCCTCGGGTCGGTGCG
>CAYNEH010000030.1:0-12620 GCA_964396195.1 uncultured Oscillospiraceae bacterium | reverse complement strand
AGGTCCACCAGCGTCAGCGGGATGGGCCGCCGGAGGACAGCAAAGGCCGTGGCCATAGGCGAATGGGTGTGGATGACAGCGGACACATCGTCCAGCCCCCGGTACAGCTCCGCGTGGAGCCGCCACTCGGAGGACGGCGCGCGGCGTCCGTCCCGCACAGTGCCGTCAAGCGTCATGAGCACCACGTCCTCCGGCTCCATGACGTCGTAGGGCAGACTGGTGGGCGTGACGGCCATCAGACCGCTTTCCCGGTCGAATTCGCTGACGTTTCCGCTGGTGCCGGTGACAAGTCCCCCGGCATAGGCCCGCCGTGCCGCGTCCCGCACCCGGAGCCGCATCTCATACTTTTCCATTCGCCTCTCCTCCGCTTTCTCCCACCTGCCGGACCTCCAGCGTCCCGCCGCAGCGGCAGCGATAGCGCTCCGGGTGCTCCACCAGCGCGGAACGCCGCATCCGGCTCATGGTCTGGCCGCAGCTGCGGCACACCACAAGGTATCTGACGGGGCGCTGATCGGCAAGGCCAAGCTTTTCAAATGTATCCGTCCGGGTCACCTCATACCCGTACTGTTCGTTCATCCGGGCGGCGTAGTCCTTCCACCGCAGCCCGTGGTTGGCGCAGCCCCGGCAGCTGTGGAGCACCTCGTGGACCAGCACCTGGCACACGGCCTCCTCCTTTGCACCCAGCAGCTGCTCCGCCACCTCGATGTAATACCTTCCGTTCTTCTGTACGCAGCAGCCGAACCGGCTCCGCGCCCGGTAATTGACCCGCACCTTGGGGTCGATATATGCCGAAACGGGGATACCGGCCTGCCGGGCCTGCTCGATGACCCGGGCCAGCAGCCCGTCAAGGGTTTTCTGATTCATATTCTGACTCTCCCGCGCTGTGTTTTCAATCTATCGTCTGCCGCGTGAGCGATGCTCCGCGGCGTTTTGTCCAACCTCATTATAGGCCAACTTTTCGCGCAAAACAAGCGCAGGTGAGATGGAAAATTCACGTAAAAAAATCACCGCCGCCCCGGTCTGCTTGTGCAGACTGCGGCGGCTTTCCAAAACGGGAAAAACAAGCAGAGGAGCGCCCGGCGGATCTCTCCGCCGGGCGCTCCTTTTCAGCTCATCTATGTCAAATACGCGCCCTCACCGCACGTATGTTTCCAGCCCGCTCCAGCTCAGCGTCTTCTCCTCGATTTCCGCCCAGCTATGGAGCTTTTCCTCCAGCTCCGCCCAGGTGAGGTACCAGAATACGTACTCGATGCCCAGCTGGCAGGGCAGGATCTCCTCGATGATGGCACGCAGCCGTTCGAACTGCTCCGGTATGCCGGGCACCTCCGGGAACCACACCTCCACACGGTTGGGCATTCCCGTCTCCCGAACCCGGGTGTTGATGCCGCAGCCGGACAGGGTGTCATTGACGGCGGCGAGGGTGAAGCTGTCCCCGCCGACGCGCAGCAGCGCTGCCAGCGCCGCCCGGCGGTTGGCCGGCGTGTCGCTGGCCGGCCGGTAGGGCAGCAGCTCCTCTATCTCCGCAAGGCCGAAGCCCTCCGCCGTCTCAAGGTTCATCTCCCGGCCTGTGTCCTCCAGATGATCGCTGACCTTGTCCAGCACCGCGCCATAGCTCTCCAGCTCGCCGCGGTTCACCGTCCCCCGCGACAGATCATATACCCCGAGGGGCCGGAGCAACTCCGCAAGATACGTCCCGTACCCCATGTCAGTCCTCCTGTCCCGCCGCCGTGACCGTCAGTGTCCCCAGCACCGGCAGCTGGACGTGCGTCACCGCAATGTCCGCCGCGGGCAGCGTCACCGCACAGTTGGCCACGCCGTCCACCCCAAACACCAGTGCCGTGAGCTGGGCCACCCGCACGCTCTGGCCCAGCCGCTCGCCGGTGAACCAGTTCCGGACGGCCCTCTCCGCCCGGCTGAGTACCGCCGCGCTGTCCGCGCCTGTCTCCGGCTCCACGGAGACGGTCACGTCTGCCGTCACCGTCTCCGGAGCCAGAACCTTCACGTCCACGGCGATCTCACGCATGGACCGGATATACTCCTCCACCTCGTCCAGCAGTGTCTGCTCCGGTACGCCCGCCTGTGTGGTCACGATCACGTCCACCGTGCCCACTCCCCGGCTCCGGGGCACCACCTGAACCGCCGCCACCTGACCGAATGACAGCGCCGCCTGCTTATAGTATGCCGCGTTTGCCCCGTTTGCCAGCCGGGCGTAGGTTTCCAGCACCCGGCGGCGCAGATTCTCGTCGTCCTCGGTGTCCCGTCCGCCGGAAAAGGCCGCCGGATTGGCACAGGCGGACACCGCCGTGGGTGCCACGGCCATGGACAGGATCGTTCCCGCCGCCGCATTGCCGCTCACCCCGGCCTCCGCCGCCCGGGCGGGAACGTCCGTGAACAGCGTCCCCGCCGCAATCACGCCGTCCTCCGTGGTCTCGAACCGCACATGCCCCGCCGTCATGCACACCGTGCCCGCGGGCACGGTCACATCGTCCTCCCGGGTCGACTCCACGTAAAACCGGACGATGCCCTCCGCCTTCGCCGCCGCCCGCCGGGTCACTCCCCGGAGGGCAGCGTGCCGGTCCAGCTGTTCTCCCTCCGCCGTCTGGGGAAAGCACTGGTTTCTTGTCCACTCCGCCTGCACATACAGGCTGTAAAGCTCCGCCGCCACGGCGTAAAACCGCACCGACAGGTCGCCGCCCCCGGCAGCGGTCAGTCCCGTTGCCTCGCTGAACCTCGCGCACAGCTCCTGATAGATTTCTTCGACGCTCTTCATCTCACACCCCCGTCATAGTTCCGCCGACGCCGTCAGCGTCTGTCCGCCGCTGTAAAGCTGCACGTCCACCCACAGCCGCTCGCCGTCCGCCCGCACCAGCGCACCGGTGACGGCAAGCTCCGGCTCGTCCGCCAGCGCCTCCGCCGCGTACTGCCGGGCAAGGCTCTCCCACTGTCCCGGCTTCGCCCGCCGCAGCAGGTACATCCGGCTGCCCAGCTCCGGCAGAAACGGGAACGACCCCCGCCGCACCGTCAGCTTGAACAGCGCCCGGGCCAGCAGCTTCTCCGTCCCGGTGAGGCTCACCGTCCTGCCGTTTTCCACCGCATAATCCCGGTCCTTCATCCGCAATTCCATGTACTCGCTCCTATCCCATGGCCGCCAGCAGCTGTGCCAGCACCCGGGCGATCAGCACCTCCAGCTCCTCGCCGTTTACATAGACCTGCCCGTTCAGCTTGACTTTTTCCCCGGACAGTCCCGCGTCCGCGCCGTCCAGCGCCAGCTTGCCCCCGCCCGCGCTCTCCACCGTCACCTGCTCCGGCGCGGCCTGGTCCGTCCGGACGCCGGCGATGCAGGGGATCTCTCCCCTGCCCTGAATGACCAGCGCCCGCTGCCCCGCGCCGGGCTTCCAGCGGTAGCCGCCGGGGCCGTAAACCTCAAGCCCTCGCCGCTCGCTGTCCAGCAGCACCGCCGCCCGGTCGCCGCCGATGGTCACGCGGCCCACCTGACCCTCTCCGGCCTGATGGGGCCGCTTCTGCTGTCTGCTCAGCCACATGTTGTTCCCTCCGTCACTTTTCTCCAAGCTCCATCCGGGTGTACAGGCCGTTTTCGTCACAGCTGACCTGTACCCGCACCGCCCGGTAGATTCCGTTGGCCCCAAAGCCCTTTCTGGCGATGCGGACCAGCTGTCCCGGCTCCGCGAGAAAGCCGCCCGCCGCCGTCAGAGTGCACCGCACAAGGCCGCTGCGGGACGCCCGGAGCTGATAGTCCCCGGTGTACCGCATGGCCGCCGTCCCCGTGGTGTTGGGGACGGTGACCACACGTCTCGCCCGGCCCCCCTGGGCGATGAACGCTTCATCCGTCACGCTCTGGCGATTCCCCGCCGTCCTCCGCCGGACGATCACCTCACTGAGCACGCCGTAGCGGTCCCGCCGGTATTCCAGCGCGGATACCGGCGTTCTGTCGTCCACTACCAGCATCTCCCCGTCCTCCGGCGGATCCATGAGCAGCCGCCCACGCCGGTCGAACCGCGGCTCCACGCCGTTGTAGTACTCCATGAATTCCCGCACCGCGCTCCACTCGCTGGTACCGCTGGTGATATAAAAGCAATGCACGCCCTTGAGGCTCCCACCGCCCACCGTCTCGATGCCGTAGGGCTTGATGTGGTCCGCCGCGATGTCCGCCGCCGTGGCCGTCTGATACTCCGCTGGCATTGCCTCGTTGTCCAGCAGCAGCGCCGCCATCCCCCGGCCGGACAGCTCCAGCCGCCCGCCGTTTCCGTCCAGCACGCAGGCGTACTCGTCCACCACGCCGGTGAACACCCGCTCGCCCTCGTGCTCCGCATAAAACCGGCAGGCATCCGCCAGCTCAAGCTCCTGCCCCATGTCCCACAAGCAGGTAATCTCGTAGCTGTCGCAGGGCGTCCCCACGCCGTAGTTGAAGCTCCACTTCACCACGGTGGGCAGGGAAATGACCTTCCCCGCCCCCGTTGTCACCCAGCATTTCATCCGCTCACCCGCACCCTTTCTCCCGGTCGGATGAGATTGGGGTTCTTGATCTGCGGATTCCACCGGATCATGGCGGACAGGCTCACGCCGTATCTGTTGGCGATGGCCCACAGCGTGTCTCCCCGCGCCACGGTGTGGTACACCGTCTGCCCGCCGTTCTCCGTCCCGCCGGACGAGACGGCGGCAGCGTCGCTCCGCTCCTCCAGCTTATCCGTCAGGCCGGAGTACACCTCCCAGAATTCAAAGGAATACCGCACGTAGTCACTCCGTGGCTCCTGCCGCAGTTCCAGCCCCACGAACCACGCCGTGGCCGCCACCCACACCGGGTGGACCAGCACGCCGGGGGTCTCCTCGTAAAAAATAGCGGCCAGCTCCTTGAACTTGTCGTAGGCATCCTCGCCTACGAACTCGCCCTCGCCCCGGAGCACCCGTCTCGTCTGCCCGAGGCTCTGAAGATAGTGCCGCCCGAAGGGCACCTTGCAGTTGGCCATCTTCCGCTCAAAGGTGATGGTGTACACCCTCGGATTGTGGGGCCACACAAAGCCCTTGAATGTCATCGGCGCAAGATTCATGCCGTTCCCCCTCGCTCAATACAGTTCCATGCCGCCGTCGTACCGGCGGCTGTCCCGGCGCACTGCCCGGTCCAGCTCATCCACCGTCAGACTGCCGGTTCCGGCGGTCATCCGCTCCGCCACCGCCGCCCCGGCTGCGGGAGCGGCAGCCGCCTGCGCACTCCGGATGCCCCTGGCCGCGCCGCGGTACAGTGCAAGCGTCCCCCGCGCTCCGCTGTCCGCCGCCCGGATCTCCGCAAGCTCCGTTTCCGCCGCCTTGCGGCGCACCCGGACAGGGTCCGTCACGTCCCCGCCCCGGTCTGCCGCCATTGTAAACGGTTCCGATCCGTCCGCCGCCGTTCCCTCCGGCAAAGCCGCCCCGCTCCCCCGCCGGCGGAGCGGCTCCGCCGCCTTTTCCCCGGCCGGCTCATCCCGGGGGCCGGGCCTGTCCTCCCGGCCCCCCGCGTCCTCCTGACGTACCCCGGCCCCCGGCCCCTCCGGTATGCGTAGGGCCGCCGTCAGTTCTCTCCAGCCGTCCGTCTCCTCCGGCTCCCCGTCCTCTTTCAGCTCGTCCAGGAGCTCTTCCAGCAGGTCGGTCATCCCTTGCCCTCCTTCAGTCTCTCAAACCGGGCGGCGTCGAAGCCGCCGTTCCAGCCGAAGCTCTCCCGCTCCCGTCCGCACACGGGGCACGGCTCCCGCTCCGCCCGTTCCCGGCATTCGGGGCACAGCCGGTCAAGCTCCTCCTCGCCGTCCAGCGCCAGATTCAGGGCGCACCACAGGTAGTCCCGGTCGGTCATCGCCCGTGAGCGCTCCTCGGTGGGCAGCGCCCGAAAAGCGTAGAGCACGCGCCAGCGAAGGCGCTCATCAGGCGCGTGCTCCAGGCTTTTTTTAGCGTCTCGATCTCCTCCTCACCGTCTGCGGGGGATGGGTTGACCTCCCGGTCAAACCGCCGCCAGATTCGGGACAGCTCCGCAATCTCCTCAACCCGCAGCTGTTCCAGCACCTCACGGCCCGAAGCGAACTGCGGCCCGCCGTCCCTTTCCAGCGCCCTTGCCAGCAGGCAGGCGTTGGCGCACAGCGCCCGCTCCCGGTCGTCCGCCGCGAGATCCGCCGCCTCCCGCCGGGCCTCCAGCACTTCCATGGCCGTCAGCAGGCGCAGCCGCCGTCCGCCGCCCAGCTCCGTGGCCCGCGGCCCCGCCGTCATGTTCAGCATTCGATCCGCCATGGCTTATGCCTTCACTTCGATGCGGCGGCGCGCCGCCACGGTGAGCTTTTCCGCCACCATGTCGCCCAGCTTGGCGCTCTCCTGAATGGCGCTCCACTGGCAGCCGGAGTAGATGACCTTCCGGTCCGGCTTGCAGATGACCAGTGAAAAGTCCTTCATGCCGTAAAAATCCAGCCCGTCGGCAATGGCGCTGTCCGTGGCGTACAGCCGCGTCAGCTCGATCACGTGGTTCTGCGGCCCCTGAATGGTTGCCACCGGCTCGTCCTCGCCGAAGGCCTCCACCGCCGTGCCGGTTCGGGTGGCCTTGCAGGCGTAGCTCTGCACCACCGCCACCTTTTTCCCGTCCAGCTCAAGATAGATGTCGCTGCTGGTGGGAAAGCCTGCCATATTCATGCTCATGTTCCCTCTCCTCTCACACCGTGATGTGGGCGGACAGCCAGATCTGGTTCAGCCCGTGGGCCACCGTGAAGGAAAACTCCACAAGGCACACCGTCGGGTCGCTGTCCAGCGCCTGCACCGTCACGTCCTCATACCCGTCGATGATTTCCCGGCTCACCCGGTCCTCCAGCTCCACGATGACCTGCGAGAGGATGGCCCCTCTGGTCTGGGCGGTGTTCTTGGCCCGGGCAAATCTGGCCCGCAGGGCCTGCCGGATACCGGGGATCACCTCGTCCACCACCAGAATGGTGGTCAGATCCAGCCACGTGCCGTCCTCCGCGCCGCCGGTGGCAGTGCGGGTGGTGACGCCACGCACCACAGAGATCTCCCCCGCAAGGCTCTCCAGCGCCGTGACGCCGCCGCTCACCAGCTGGTCAATCTCGTTGTCGGAATAGCTGTGGTCAAGGCCCCGCAGGCCCTCCAGCACCGCGCCGCCCAGCGGCACGGCGGGGTCGCTCTGCCCGGCGATGAGCCCCGCTACCGCCGCGGCACACTCCGCGGCACCGATTGGCTCTCCGTTGCTGTCCAGCCCGCCGGGGGTCACCAGCACCACCCGCTCGCTGTTGAGCTTGCCCGCCCGTTCCACAAGGGCCGCAACGCCCTCGTCCGTGCCGCCGCACACTACGGCAATGCGCTCCTGCCGCGCCTCAGAGCTGGCCTTGACGCTGTCCCGCAGCGCCTGCTGCACCGTGATGTCCTCGCTGTCACAGCACACCACCGCGATGTTTTCCAGCTCCGCCGCCGTCTGAAACGCGGCGGTGTACGTCTCCCCGGCGGGGATGCCGTAGACCGCTCCTGCGCCGTTTTTCAGTGCCAGCCGCGCAAGCTCGGTGATCTTCCCGCTGCCGCAGTCGCTCACTGCCTGAGCGTAACTGTACCAGACGCAGCTCTTCGTGCCGTCGCCGCCGTCCATGGCCGCCACGATGGCCACCGCCCTGCCGCCCGCTCTGGCGGAGGTGATACCTGACGCGTCGTAGGCCGAGTACACCCCCGGCCGCTTATGATTGGTGATTGCGCTCATTTCTGTCTTCCCCTCACTTCAATGTCCACAAATGCGCCGTCTTCCCGGGCCGCCGCCGTCAGCCAGCCCCGGCATACGCATTTTACCGGCAGGCGGTACAGTCCCCGGCTCTCCAGAAACTCCGTCTGCCCGCTCTCCAGCTCCAGCACCGCAAGACCCGCCGCACCCCGTCCGGCCAGCTCCTCCGCCAGCCGCTCCATGGTCTCCCGGGCGGCGCTTTCGCCGCCGTCCCGGGGGGCGTAGATATCGAGGGCCAGCGTCAGCTCCGCCGCCCGGCCGTACAGCTCCTCCTCGGTGCCGTCCGCCGCCGTCCGGCGGCCCAGATAGTCCCGGAAGCCCCCGGGGGCACACACTACCTTGGCCAGCGACACCGCCGCCACCGGCTCCGTCCGCCGTACCTGCCGCTCCGGCTCATAGGCGGACACGGCCGGGATCCCGGCATCGTTGAGCTGCGCTGTCAGCTCCGACCGCAGCCTGCTCAGCGCCCCGGTCATACCGCGTCCTCCATTCGCCGCTCCAGCACGGCCCATTGGTGGCTCACGCCGTCCCCCAGCGGAATGTCGCGGACAGCCATAACATCGTACCGCGCGCCGCCGCACTCCAGCCAGCCGCCGTCTCCCGGTCTGCCCAGCGGCAGTCCCGCAGGGGCAAGGCACAGGAACCGGTCTGTCTCCGCGCTGCCCAGCGCCCAGGCCGATACCTGCCGTTTTTTCTCCGTCACCGGCTGCAAAAATGCCCTTCCGCTCCCAGTCACCTCGCCGTCCGCGCCGCGGCACGTCACGCTCTGCCCGTACCGCTCCGCAATGGTCTCAAATTCTTCCTTCAACCCCGCACCCCCCGGAATACGAAGTCGTCATCCCGGACGTAGGGCCGCATCAGCGCCCACGCACGGTTTTCCAGTGCCTTTCCGCCGCTGTCCTTTTCGATGGTCAGGTCCCCGGCGGAAAACCGCCGCACGCCTCCCCTGCTCTCCTCCAGCGCCGCCAGCGCCAGCCATGCCGCCGCCAGCTTGTAGGCGTCGGCGCAATTTTCTGCCGTCACGCCGGGGAGCAGCCTTCGGTTCAGCGTCCGGCATGCCTCGCCGCACAGCGTGCCCAGCACCTGCGTCTCTTTTTCTCCGATCTGCCCCAGGCTTTTTGCCAGAGCCAGCACCTCGTCCTCCATTCCGTCACCTCAGATCAGAAATGCGCTGTCCGCGCCCGTCTCGTCCCTGCCGCCGTCTGCGGCCCAGAGCTGGCTCTCCGGCCGGAACAGCTTGTCCGCCTGCGCCTGATAGGCCCGGCGCAGCCCGTCCAGCTCCTCAATGTTCAGTTTGGCCGCCACCCGTTCCAGCAGATCCTGATCCAGTTCCTTTTCCACAAGGCAGCCCAGCCGTACCACCTCGCGCCGCAGCTCCCTGAGGCAGTGTCGGCCCAGCTCCGCCTCCTGCTCCAGCGTGTCTCCGTCCTTCGCGCCCTTGACCACTCCGGCCTTCTTCTGGGCGGGCACCGCCACGAAGGACCACTCATAGGCGTCCTTCGCCCCCAGCAGCACCCCGGCGCACAGCCGGCCGTCGTAGACCTGCCCCTTTTCGTGGCCGCAGCCGCCGCTGCGCATGTCCGCCCCGCAGACGGAGCACTCCATCCGCTCCACGGAGCAGCCCACGCTGACTTCCCGCTTGATGCCGCCGTCAATCTCGGCGATGAGGCTTTCGTTCTCCGCCGTCCGCATCATGTAGGCGTACCCCTTGAGATAGCAGTATTCCTGCCCGTCCCGGGTAAGCACGCCCTCCTCCCGCACCAGCTCCGTGCGGTAGATCCGGGCCGTCTGCCCTTTTGCCGACCACTGGTGGTCAAAGATTCCCGGCGCGCCGGTGAACAGGCCGCCCAGCTCCTCCAGCGTCTCCACGGCGAACCGCTCGCCGTCCCGGTCGATGTCGTTGTCGCACAGGCGCACGGCGAAGGTGTACACCTCCTCTGCCTTCAGCTCCCGGCGGGCCAGCGCATTGACGAGGGCCAGATCCTCCTCGCCGATCTGGCTTAAGCCCTGCACGCCCGCTTCTTTTGTGATCTTCATGTCTTTTCTCCCCCTTCTTCCAGCAATGCCTGAGCCTGACTGCGGTAGAGCAGCGCCTTGGCCTCGTCCACCTCGTCCTGAAGGTTGATGTCCGTCCAGTCCACCGTCACATGCGGGTCAAGCCCGTGCATCCGGAGCCACAGCTCGCAGATGCGCTCCACCACCGGCTCCACCGTCCGCCGGATGGCGGTGATCTCACTGGTGAGGATGTCCGCCTGCTGGCTGCTCATCCGCTCGGTGGACGACCAGCTCAGCCCCAGCAGGAACGGCGGCACCCCCGTCCGCGCCACCAGCTGCTCCAGAATCTGCCGCACCGGCGTCTCGCTGTCCAGCACCGGGTTGTCCGCCCCGATGACCTTGATGTCCACATCGCCGGAGGCCACGAAGTCCCGCACCGCACCGTTCCGGCTCTCCTGCATGGCGGCAGACCACTCCCGGGCTACGGTGCCGCACCGCTCCGCCGCCGTGCCGTCCTGTCCGCCCCGGCAGATGACGGCGTACCGGGCGTTTCCCATCCGCTCCCAGTTTGTTCCGGTGGCCTGAAATATTTTCAGCAGGATGTCCGCCAGAAACGGCATGGACCGCATCAGCGACACGCCGTAGGGGTCTCCCGCCTCCGGCTGGAACGGTGTGAACAGCAGCAGCTCCTGCCGCGGCAGCTCCCGCACCGTTCCGTCCCCGTCCCGGACGCACAGCGTCACGTTCAACGGGTTCTCCCCCTCTTTGATTTCCAGCCGTCCCGGGTCGCCGCACAGCAGGGCGGCGATACCGCCGCCGCCCCGTTCCGGCACGATCTCGCCGATGGCCCTGCCGCACACGAACAGGCTGTCCAGATACTGCTCCAGAAAGGACTCCACGCCCCGCTGCCCCCGGCCGGTGGGGACGGTGCGGAGGAACCGCTCCAGTTCCTCCTGCGCCCGCTCGTCCCTGCATTTCACCAGTACGCCGCCGCACAGCCGCACCAGCTTGACAATAGCCGCGTCCACCACGGGCACGGCCTCCCGGATGGCCCGGTACACTGCGATGTTCCCCCGGCTCAGCGGCACATAGCCCTCCAGCATCCCGAACGGGTGCCGCCCCGCCTCCCGGAGCTGCACCGCCCCGGCCGCGGGCTTTTCACTTTTCTTCGGCCACAGCCGCACTTCGTCTTCCCCCTTTTTTCGGGTCTCCCCGTCTCACTTACTGGATGGTCAGCACGCGGCTGGCCTCGGGAAAGATTTTGGCGTAGCCGGAAATGGTGGTGATAGCCGCCCGCTCCAGCTGGCGGTCGATGAGTTTGTCATACTCCACCGTCACGTCTCCGGCCTTCACCATCTCCAGCGCGTAATTGCGGTCGAGACCGATGATGGTGCCCGCGGGCACGGCTGAGGTGCGCAGCACCCTGGCTCCCATGGGGGTGATGAGTTTTCCGGTGCCGTGGAAGTCAAGCCCCGCGGCGGCGTCCTGCATCTGGCTCATCTTCAGCAGCATGAGCATGGTGTCGCTGCCCACCAGCAGGGTGTTGAGCTGATAGGGTTCAAAACTGTTCCAGAATGCCAGAAGATCGTCATAGGTCAGCTTGCCCTCCTCGGCGGTCTCGGCGGACGCGGCGGCGTTGTTGTTGCCGTCGCCGTTGATGACTACGTTGATGGCGTCCTCCAGATGCATCCGGCCGATCTGCGCGCCGATCTGACGCAGGGTGACGGAGAACAGATCCAGCTTCTGGAACCGGATGGCCTCGTAGGAGGCCACCAGCATTCTGCCCCGCTTGTGAAGCTGCACCAGACTGTCCTGGGTCTTTACGGTGGTGCTGGGGATGGCCGCACCCTCGGCCACCCGCTTGAGTTTCTTTTCGTCCTCGGGTACGGAGGTGATGGAGCGGTAGTCCATCCCCTCGATGCGGGTCTCGGTGGCGGTGATATCCGGCAGGATGTTGGCCTCCTCCATGCCCACCTTCACCGCCCGGGCGATGTACTCGGGGAACAGCACGGCGGACTGGCTGGTGGAAAAGAACTTGTCCACCACGTCGCTGCCCGCGCCCTTCACCCGGATGCCGAAGCGCTTGAGCTGGCGCTGGAAGGCGTCGAGGCCTTCCAGCGCGGTGCCCTTGTACTGCTGGCCGGGATCCAGCTCCTCCAGCACCTGGCTGAAGGTCTTGCCGGACTGGTTGTACATGTCCTTTTCCAGCTTTACGTTTTCAAAATGATAAGCCATGCAATTTTCCTCCCTCTCTTTTTACAGCTTGATAACCGCGGTGCCGCTTGCCGCGTCCACGGACAGCACCAGGCAGCTCACGCCGCCGCTGGTCACGGTCTTGATGCCGCCCTTGCCGTCGCCTGCCAGCATGCTGCAGCCAACAGTGGGGGCGGTATCGCTGTAGCTCACCGTCACGATTCCCTCCAGCTGAACTGCGCCCACGCCGTCGCCCTCGTCCCGCACCAGAACGCCGCAAAACTTGCCGTTATCAGCGGCCTTGCCCACGGTGTTCTCCGCAGTCACCGACACCACGGCGCCCTCCGCCGTGCCGTCCGCCACCTTGAGGGTGGCCAGCACCTGTCCGATTCCTTCCAGAGAAATGCTCATCGTCCTTCTCCTCTCAAAAAATGTTTATATGAAGGCCCTGGCGGGCCGTTCATCTATTATTTTCGCCCGCAGGCGACTCCTTTTTCGTATCCCTATCCACCCCGTAGGGCGGGGGTTCCTCAAAGGGGGCTGGCCCCCTTTGAAGGCGCGCCGCGTCAGCGGTTTTGGCATTTCCGCAGAAATGCCCGCGCCTAATGCTCCGCTGGGGTGACTTTTCGATCGTGCGAAAAGTCACCAAAAGCACGCACAGGGGATAATCCCCTGTGTACCCCTT
>CAYNEH010000029.1:0-12767 GCA_964396195.1 uncultured Oscillospiraceae bacterium | reverse complement strand
AATTTTGCTGTGATAGGTTTGACTAATATTACCAATCGAGTGGGGAATACTATCTCTTGCTTTTTGGGGCGGAGGCTGGTATAATACTCTTGTATTTGTGCGGAGTAAATGAGATGCGCAGAGCGGACACAGCCGCTTTGCGCTTTTTTTCTGGGGGCCGGCGGCCCTTTGGGCCGCGGAAAGGTGCTTTGGAACATGGATAAAGCTCAGCTTTTGGAACTGCTGGCCGACGGGCCGGTCATTGCTTCGGTGAAGGACAACGGCGGACTGGAGGCGGCCATAAAGAGCGATGTGACCGTGATCTTCCTGCTGTACGGCGACGTGCTCACCATCGCGGACATCGTCCGGAAGGCCCACGACGCGGGCAAGGTGGTGTTCGTCCACCTGGATCTGGTGGAGGGCCTGTCCCCCCGGGAGGTCAGCGTGGACTTCATCGCCCGGAATACTGCCGCCGACGGGGTGCTGTCCACCAAGGCAAACCTGACGAAGCGGGCCAAGGAGCTGGGCCTTGTGGCTATCCAGCGGTTTTTCCTGCTGGACTCCATGGCCATCCGCAACATTGAAAAGCATCTTGGGCCGGACGTGTCCGACCTCATCGAGGTGCTGCCCGGCCTGATGCCCAAGGTCATCCGGCAGGTGCGTGCTCTGTCCGGCAAGCCGGTGGTGGCCGGAGGGCTCATCACCGACAAGGAGGACGTCACCGGCGCGCTGGGCGCCGGGGCGGTGGCGGTGTCCGCCACCAATCCCGCCGTGTGGGAGATGTGACGGCGGAGGGCCGTTTTTCCAACTGAATCACTGTTTCTGAGAATGAGAGTGAAACGAATCGTGTCCCGCGCCGCGGGGCAGGCTTTGTTTCACTCTTTTTTTGTTAGGGCAGCGCCGCGTATTGCTGCGGCAATACGCCTCATTCGGAAGCAAAATTTGTCTGCAAATCGCTCTTGCCGAATTATGCGGTGCTGCCTTAAAAAACTGGGAGGTATGACAATGTATGACGTACTGATTATCGGCTGTGGGATCACCGGCGCAGCGGCCGCCTTTGAGCTGAGCCGTTACAAGCTGCGGGTGGCGGTGCTGGAACGGGAGAACGACGTGGCTACCGGCACCACAAAGGCCAACTCTGCCATTCTGCACGCCGGATACGACCCCAAGCCCGGTTCGCTGATGGCGAAGCTCAATGTCCGGGGGGTGGAGCTGGCCCGGGAGCTGTGCAAAAAGCTGGATGTGCCGTACAGGGCCTGCGGCTCCATGGTGCTGGCTTTTTCCGAGCGTGAAAACGCTGTGGTGGACGAGCTGTACCGACGGGGCCGGGTCAACGGCGTGCCCGGGCTGAAGGTACTCACCGGGGACGAGGCCCGGGAAATGGAGCCAAATCTGGCCGACACGGTGACGGCGGCACTCTACGCCCCCTCCGCCGCGATCTGCTCCCCGTGGGAGTACTGCCTTGCACTGGCGGAGACGGCGGTGCGCAACGGCGCGGAGCTTTATCTGGACACCGCCGTCACCGGCGCGGAGCCTATGGGCGGCGGCTGGCGGGTGACGACGACTCAGGGCGTGTTCGAGGCCCGGTACGTCATCAACGCCGCAGGCGTGGCGTCTCAGACCGTTCACGAGATGGCCGCGCCCCGCACCTTTACCATCCACCCCGCCCGGGGCCAGTACTACCTGTTGGACAAGAGTGAGGGCAGCCGGGTGGGCCGGGTCATTTTCCAGTGCCCCAACGAGAAAGGCAAGGGGGTTCTGGTGGCCCCCACCGTTCACGGCAACCTCATCGTGGGGCCGGATTCCGTGCCGGTGGAGGGGGAGGACACCTCCACCACCGCCGACGGACTGCGCTTCGTCCGGGAGACGGCGGCCAAATCCGTTCCCTCTGTCCAAATCAACCAGTCCATCCGGAACTTCGCCGGCGTGCGTGCCACGGGGGACACCGGGGACTTTGTCATCGACTGGGCCGCGCCGGGCTTTCTGGATCTGGCGGGTATCTGCTCGCCGGGCCTGTCCGCTGCCCCCGCCATCGGCGAATACGCCGCGGAGCTGCTGGAGCGGGATGGCCTGACGCTGGAGAAGAAGGACAAGTTTATCTGCCAGCGCCGCCGGGTGCGCTTCAAGGAACTGCCCCCCGACGAGCGGGCGGCGCTGGTGGAGCGGGAACCGGCCTACGGCCGGGTCATCTGCCGGTGCGAGACCGTCACCGAGGGTGAGATTCTGGAGTGCCTGCGCGGGCCAATCCCGCCCCGTTCGGTGGACGGCGTAAAGCGCCGGGTGAACGCGGGCATGGGCCGCTGTCAGGGCGGCTTCTGCGGCCCCCGGGTGGTGGAGATTCTTGCCCGGGAGGGGAACGTCCCCATGGGGGACATCGTGCAGGACCGGGCGGGCACATGGCTGTTGGCCCGTGAGACGAAGGGAGGAGAAGGCTGATGTATGATCTGATCGTGGTCGGCGGCGGCCCGGCGGGCCTTGCCGCCGCCTGCGCCGCGTGGGAGGGCGGACTGAAGCGCATCCTCATCGTGGAGCGGGACAGGGAGCTGGGCGGCATTCTGAACCAGTGCATCCACAACGGCTTCGGCCTTCACTATTTCAAGGAAGAGCTCACCGGCCCGGAGTACGCCGGGCGGTTCGTGAAGATGCTGGCAGACACCGGCGTTGAGGTCCGGCTGGACACCATGGTGCTGGAGGTGACGGCGGACCGCTGCGTCCACATGGTGGGCAGCACCACCGGCTACCGGGTGGAGCAGGCGAAGAGCATTGTGCTGGCCATGGGCTGCCGGGAGCGGACCCGGGGGGCCATCGCCATCCCCGGCACCCGGCCCGCAGGCGTCTATACCGCCGGAGCGGCCCAGCGGTACGTGAACATGGAGGGCTGGCTGCCCGGCACCCGGGTGGTCATTCTGGGCAGCGGCGACATCGGCCTCATCATGGCCCGGCGGATGACGCTGGAGGGGGCCAAGGTGCTGGCCTGCGTGGAGGTCATGCCCTATTCCGGCGGCCTGAACCGGAACATTGTCCAGTGCCTGAACGACTATGACATCCCCCTGTATCTGTCCCACACTGTCACCGACATCCGGGGTAAAGACCGGGTGGAGCAGGTGGTGGTGTCTCAGGTGGACGAAAAGCGCAATCCGATTCCCGGCACGGAGATGGTCTTTGACTGCGACACGCTGCTGCTCAGCGTGGGACTCATCCCGGAAAACGAACTGACCCGTCAGGCGGGGGTGGAGATGGACCGGCGCACCAACGGCGCGGTGGTGTACGAGAACATGGAGACCTCCATCCCCGGCGTGTTCGCCTGCGGCAACGTGTGCCACGTCCACGATCTGGTGGACTTCGTCACCGGCGAGAGCCAGCGGGCGGGAGCCGCCGCCGCGCGGTACGTCCTCCGGGGTGAAGACGGCGGCGCGGAGCCGGTGCTGGACATCCATAACGGCGACGGCGTCACCTACACCGTGCCCCAGCGCATCCGGCCCGGGCAGGTGGACAGAACCTGCGGCCTGTTTTTCCGGGTGAACCGGGTGTGCGGCGACAGCGAGATCGTGGTGTCCTCCAACGGCGCCCAGATCGCGAAGTTCAAGCGGGAACATCTGGCCCCCGGCGAAATGGAGCAGATCACTCTGCCCCGGGTGCTGCTGGACAAGGCCGAGGGAGAGATCACCGTATCCATTCGGGAGGTGGAGCGTCAATGAAGGAACTGATCTGCATCGTCTGCCCCAAGGGCTGCCATCTGCGGGTGGACGAGGAAAATGATTGCGCCGTCACAGGCAACGGTTGCCCCAGAGGGGCGGAGTATGGTAAAATAGAACTGACACATCCCACCCGCGTGGTCACCAGCACGGTGAAGTGCCGGGACGCGGCACATCCCCGCTGCCCGGTGAAGACCAATCAGGCCATTCCCAAGGAGCTGATCTTTCAGGCCGTCCGCGCCCTCGACGGCGTGGAGCTGGCCGCGCCGGTGAAGGTGGGACAGGTCGTGGTGAAGAACGTCTGCGGTACCGGGGCGGACTTTGTGGCCGCCCGGGACATGGACAAGGCGGAGTGAGCTCCGTTCAAATAACAGGTTCAAAGGAGAGTCAGCCATGAGCAAGTATATCCTGGCCCTGGATCAGGGCACTACCAGCTCCCGGGTCATCCTGTTCGACCGGGAGCAGAATATCCTCGGCGTCAGCCAGAAGGAATTTACCCAGATCTACCCCAAGGAGGGCTGGGTGGAGCACGACGCTATGGAGATCTGGTCCTCCCAGTATGCGGTGATGATGGAGGTCATTGCCCAGTCCGGCGTGAACCCGTCGGACATCGCCGCCATCGGCATCACCAACCAGCGGGAGACCACCATTCTCTGGGACAAGGAGACCGGGCGGCCCATCTACAACGCCATCGTGTGGCAGTGCCGCCGGACGGCGGATATTGTGGACGGCCTGCTGGCCGACGGGCTGGGGGAGCACATCCGCAAGACTACCGGCCTTGTGCCCGACGCCTATTTCTCCGCCACCAAGATCAAATGGATCCTCGACCACGTGGAGGGCGCCCGGGAGCGGGCCGAGCGGGGCGAGATCCTGTTCGGCACGGTGGACAGCTGGCTGGTGTGGAAGCTCACCGGCGGCGCGGCTCACGTCACCGACTACACCAACGCCTCCCGCACCATGCTGTACGACATCCACAAGCTGGACTGGGACGACACCCTGCTCAAGGCGCTGGACATTCCCCGGGCCATGCTGCCCAAGGTGCGCTCCTCCAGCGAGATCTACGGCTACGCCGAAATCCAGGGCGTAAAGGTGCCCATTGCGGGCATTGCCGGTGACCAGCAGGCGGCCCTGTTCGGCCAGACCTGCTTTGAGCCGGGGGACGCCAAGAACACCTACGGCACCGGCTGCTTCCTGCTGATGAACACCGGCGAGAAGCCCTTTGAGAGCCGGAACGGCCTCATCACCACCATCGCCGTGGGCCTCAACGGCAAGGTGCAGTACGCGCTGGAGGGTTCCGTCTTCGTGGGCGGCGCGGTAATCCAGTGGCTCCGGGACGAGATGCGCTTTTTCACCGAGAGCCGGGACGCGGAGTATTACGCACAGAAGGTTCATGACAACGGCGGAGTCTACATGGTGCCCGCCTTCACCGGTCTTGGTGCGCCCTACTGGGACATGTACGCCCGGGGAGCCATTCTGGGCATTACCCGGGGGACGAAGCGGGAGCACATCATCCGCGCGGCCCAGGAGTCCATCGCCTATCAGGTGGCCGACCTTGTCCGTGCCATGGAGGCGGACACCGGCCTGCCCCTCAACTCGTTGAAGGCGGACGGCGGCGCCAGCCGGGACCAGTTCCTCATGCAGTTCCAGTCGGACATCATTGACCGTGAGGTTCGCCGCCCGGCCATCCGGGAGACCACCGCGCTGGGCGCGGCCTATCTGGCGGGCCTGTCCACCGGCGTGTGGAGCGGGCTGGACGAGATCCGGCATCTCTGGATGTGCGACACCACCTTTGTGCCCGACATGGACGCCGAGCGGCGGGAGAAGCTGCTGGCCGGCTGGCACAAGGCCGTGGGCCGCAGTCAGGACTGGGCGAAATAAGGGAAAGGCGGCGCCGCAGGCGGCTGCTTTTCAGAAAACAAATACAGCGCAGGAAATTATGCAAAAAGGCGGCGGAGATCGCATGATCTCCGCCGCCTTTTTGCACGTCCGGAAAGGCTCTGCCTTTTCGGCGGGCTGTTTGTCTTTTTGTTCTTTCCGCGTCAGGAGACGACAGCGGAGGACTTGGGGGCCGGAAGAATGGCGTGGACAGGACACTCGGTGACGCACTTGTTGCAGCCGATGCACTTGTCGTAGTCAATCCGGGCCACGTTGCCCCGGACGGTGATGGCCTGCACCGGGCAGCCGCGCTGACACTTGCCGCAGCCGATACAGCCGGTCTGGCACTGCTTGCGGGTGTCGACGGCCATCAGGTGGTTGGCGCACATGACGATGGGCTTTTTCTCACTGGAGTACAGGAAGATGATCTTCTTGGGGCAGGCCTGCTGGCACTTGCCGCAGCCGATGCACTTGTCAGGGTCCACGTGAGCGTGGCCGTCAACCAGTGAGATGGCGCCGGTGGGGCAGACGGCGGCGCAGTCGCCGAAGCCCAGACAGCCATAGGGACAGGCCAGCTTACCGTTGAACAGGGTGTTGCAGGCCTTGCAGGACGAAATGCCCTGATAGTCGTACCGGGGCGGGAGTACGGTGGTCTGGCAGGCTACGACGGCCTTATGCTGAGTGGCGGCGCCGGCTTCCACACCCATGATGGCGGCAAGGCGCTCGGCCACGGCCTGACCGCCCGCGGTGCACAGGTTTACCGGTGCGCCCTCGGCGATGGCCTTGGCATAGGACGAACAGCCCGCGTAGCCGCAGCCGCCGCAGTTGGCGCCGGGCAGGGCGGACTGGAGCTGCTCCACCCGCTTATCCTCGCTGACGGCGAGAAACTTAGCGGCGGCCACCAGCAGAACGGAGCCGATGATACCCAGAATGCACAGCAGGAGAACAGCGGTCAAAATCGGATTCATAATCTCCACCCCTCCCTTAAACGCCGAAGATGCTGTCCACAATGCCCGCAAAGCCGGTGAAGCTCAGAGACACGATGGCGGCAGCCACCAGCGTGATGGGCAGAACCTCGAAGCAGGCGGGGGGCTGCGCGTCCTGCAGACGGCGGCGGACGCCGGAGAACAGCACCATGGCCAGCAGGAAGCCGAGGCCCGCGCCAAGGGCGCAAATCAGGCTCTCGACATAGCCGTAGCCCTCGTCGATGTTCAGAATGGTCACGCCCAGCACCGCGCAGTTGGTGGTGATCAGGGGCAGATACACGCCCAGAGCCACATACAGCGGCGGGATGAACTTCTTGAGCACCATCTCAAGCAGCTGTACCAGCACAGCGATGATGAGAATGAAGGCGATGGTCTGAAGGTAGCTCAGGTCGAATTTGTCCAGCAACTGCTGAACGGGCCAGGTCACCGCGGTGGCAAGAACCATGACCGCCGTAACGGAAAGGCCCATGCCCACAGAGGAGTCCAGCCGCTTGGACACGCCCAGGAAGGGGCAGATGCCCAGAAAGTTGACCAGCACGTAGTTGTTGGTCAGGATCATAGTAAAGAAGATAATGGCAAGTTTTGCGGCCATGGCTTAGTTTCCCCCTTCCTTGGCGTTTTCGCAGCCCTCGGCGGCGGAACAGCCCGCGCAGCCGGAGCAGCCCACGCTGCGCTCTTTCTTGTGGCCGGTCTTCGTTTCAATCCAGATAGCCGCAGCCATGAGGACACCGAACACGAAGAAGCCGCCGGGAGCGGAGGAGAACACACCCATGGTGTCAAATCCGGCGGGGAGAATCTGCAGGCCGAACCAGGTGCCCATGCCGAGGATCTCACGGATGGAGCCCATGATGACAAGGGTCATGGTGAAGCCCAGACCCATGCCGAGACCGTCCAGCGCAGAGTCCAGCACGGGATTCTTGGAGGCGAACAGCTCGGCTCTGCCGAGAATGATGCAGTTGACGACGATCAGCGGCAGGTATACGCCCAGCGCCTCGTCCAGCGCGGGGACGAAAGCCTTGACCAGCATCATCAGCACGGTGACGAAGCTGGCGATGATGGTGATGAACGCCGGCAGGCGCACCTTGTCGGGAATGACCTTCCGCAGGGCGGAAATGGCCACGTTGGAGCAGATCAAAACGAAGGTAGCGGCCAGACCCATGCCCAGACCGTTCAGGGCCATGGTGGTGATGGCCAACGTGGGACAGGTGCCCAGCACCAGACGGAGAGAGGGATTTTCCTTCAGCAGGCCGTTGGTGAGAATCTGAATTTTTTTGCTCATGGTCAGTTCCCCCTTACTTCCTGATAGGCCTGAACGGCCAGATTGATGGCGTTGACGGCGCCGCGGCTGGAATAGGTCGCACCGGTGACGGTATCGACGCCGGAGACGTCGAACTGCTCAGCGGCACGGCCATTAAACTGATCCACGAACTCACTGCCCGCCACGCGGGTGCCGATGCCGGTGGTTTCGCCGCTGGCGTCTATGGAGAGACTCAGGATGTTGCCGTCGTTGTCGAAGGCCACGGTGGCGGTGATGCTGCTCTTATAGCCCTTGGCGGAGGCGGCGATGATGTAGCCCGCGCCGTTGTTCGCCTTCATGGCGGCGGTGACGCCGTCCACGGTGGTGGCAAGTTCGGTGAAGCTGTCCGCTTCGGGCAGCAGCGCCTGATAGGTGGCCTGCTTTTCCGCTTCGGTGTGCTCGGCGATGATGGGAGCCGTGATGGAGTTGACCACGGCCAGAGCAAGGCCGGCCACCAGACAGATGACCAGCAGCACCACGACGGGCTTGATCATTTCGTTCCAGGTAGACTGTTTCGCGTTCATTTCTTGGCACCTCCAGTTCCCAGGGGCCGGTTGCGGGTCAGCACGTTGATGTAGGGCACCAGCAGGTTCATGATGAGGATGGAGTAGCTGACGCCCTCGGACATGTTGCCCCAGAAGCGGATGCCGCAGGTGATAATGCCCAGACCCAGACCATAGACGATCTGTCCCTTGGTGGTGTAGGGGCTGGTGGTATAGTCGGTGGCCATGAAGAAGGCGCCCAGCAGCAGGCCGCCGCTGAGCAGCTGCACCAGAACGTCATGGCCGGTGAGCAGGCTGATGACTGCCACGGTGGCCAGGTAGGTCACGGGAATGGTGGCCTTGATGGTGCGGGTGGCAATGAGGAAGATGCCGCCGATGAGCAGTGCCAGTGCGCAGGTCTCGCCCAGCACGCCGCCGTGGGTGCCCAGAAACAGGTCGAGGTAGGGCAGCTTGACGGAGCCGGCCACGGCCAGCGGGGTGGCGGAGGACAGAGCGTCCACGCCGGACAGGGTGGCGGGGAAGGCGTAGTCGGTCATGCGCCCGGTGAAGGACACGGCCAGCACCATACGACCCACGATGGCGGGGTTGGCGAAGTTGCGGCCGATGCCGCCGAACAGCTCCTTGGTAATGACGATGGCTACGAAGGAGCCAACCACGGCCATCCACAGGGGCAGAGTGGAGGGCAGGTTGAAGGCCAGCAGCATGCCGGTGACGATGGCGGAGCAGTCGCTCACGCTGCTGGGCTGGTGGCGGATCATGCACCAGAAATACTCGAAGAGCACCGCGGAGACCACGGCGACGGCGGTGAGCAGCAGCGCACGGAAGCCGAAGATGATCACACTGGCCACCAGCGCGGGCAGCAGGGAGATGACCACGGTGAGCATGATCTTCCGGGTGGTGGCGCCGGAGCGGATGTGGGGGCTGGGGGAGACCGCCAGATGGCTTACCTGATTAACCATTCTTTTTCAGACCCCTTTCCTTTATAAGATCTCGGGCCAGCGTAACGGCCTGCGTGAGCTGCCGCTTGGCGGGGCAGATATAGCTGCAGCAGCCGCAGCCCATGCAAAGGTCGGCATCCAGCTCCACCACGGTGTCCAGATCGGACTTGTGGTAGGCGTCGTGGATCTCCACGGGGCTCAGCCCGGCGGGGCATGCGGAGATGCAGCGGGCGCAGCGGATGCAGGGGGTGGGCTCGGGCACAGCGGCCAGCTTTTCGCTGAAGACCAGCAGGCCGTTGTTCTGCTTGGTGATGGGGTAGTTGACGTCCATCTGGCTCATGCCCATCATGGGGCCGCCGCAGATAATCTTCCGGGGCTCGGCAATGGGCTCGCAGTAGTTAATGACGTCGCCGATGAGGGTACCGACCACGACCTCGACATTACGTGGCTTGGCGAAGACATCGCCGGCGACGGTCAGCCGCTTGGTGGTCAGGGGCATACCCGTGTCCAGATAGCGGCCGATGGCGGCCACGGTGGTGACGTTGTCCACAATGACGCCCACGTCGGCAGGCAGAGCGCCCCGGGGCAGCTCCCGGCCGGTGACGGAGTAGATGATGACCTTCTCAGCGCCCTGGGGGTAGGTGGAGGGCAGGGCCTGCACCGTGACCTTGGACATGTGGGCGGTCTTTTCCTTCATCAGGGCGATGGCATCGGGCTTGTTGTTCTCAATGGCGATGACGCAGGCGGGCAGGGCCAGCCAGTGGAGGATGGCGTCGATCCCCTTGACGATGTCGTCGGCGCACTCGAGCATCTCCCGGTGGTCGGAGGTGAGGTAGGGCTCGCACTCGGCGGCGTTGATGATGAGGGTGTCGATCTTGTCGAGGTTCTTGGGGGCCAGCTTCACCGCCGTGGGGAAGCCCGCGCCGCCCAGACCCACCAGACCGCAGTCCCGGACAGCCTGAATAAAGGACTCCCGGTCTGTGACCACCGGCGGATGGATGGCCGGGTCAACGGTCTGGAGCCCATCGGGTTCGATGACCACAACGGTGGCCGTTGTGTTGGTGTTGTAATAGATTGTGTCTACCTTTTTCACGGTGCCGGACACGCCGGAGTAGATTCCGGAGCTGACAAAGCCGCCGGGCTCACCAACCAGTGTGCCTACGTCCACGTGGTCGCCCTTCTTGACCACGGGTTTGCACGGCGCGCCGATGTGCTGGCCCATCGGGAGCACGATCTCCTTGGGCAGCGGCATCTTCTCTGTCGGCTCGCCGGCGGCTTCCTTGTGGTGCGGCAGGTGCACGCCGCCTGGCCGGTGCAGCCGCGTAAGCAATGACATAGCATTCTTCATCCTTTCTCCCCGCTTGGGCGCGTTCCGGGCGCCCTTGCCGGGGGGTGCTGCGCGTTGGGCACGGAAGATTGACAAATTCGGAAAAATGTCCAACGATTCCGGCACAAAACGCCCCCGGCACGGTTTATTTACTACATTATAGGTTTCGAAAGTTGGTGCGTCTATTGTGGATAAAGCTGAATTTGATCGTTAAAATTTGGACAATCCGCTGATTCTTTGATTTTTTATGCACAGAAAACACAAAAAAGCTCTGGCTGTATTACCGATTGCGCCCAGAACGGGAATACGATATAATATATGTTGCCGAAAAATTTGAACGGAGGCTGCTGATATGAACGAAGTCATCAAGACCATTCTGGAGCGCCGCGCGGTGCGCAAGTATGAGAATAAGCCCGTCAGCCGCGAGGACCTGGAGACGCTGGTCAAGTGCGGCCAGTACGCCGCGTCCGCCATGGGTTTCCAGCCGTGGCACTTCACTGTAGTCACCGACAAGGCTGTGCTGGACGAGCTGAACGAGGGAAATAAGGCCATCATGCTGGCTGACCCCAACACCCCCGCCCCCGTGCTGGAGATGATCCGGAACGGTACCTTTGATACCTACCGCGGTGCGCCCTGCGCCATTCTGGTGTCCGGCGAGGGCACCGATCCCAACACCGTGGCCAGCTGCGCCAACGCCGTTGAGAACATGGCCATCGCCGCCAAGAGTCTGGGGCTGGACAGCTGCTATCTGGCGTCCTATCAGGTGTGCCTCAACGCCCCCGGCGGCGAGAAGCTGAAGGAAAAGCTGGGCATCCCCGCAGGCTTCGTGCCCAATTTCGCCTTGGCCGTGGGCTACGGCGCTGAGAGCCCTGAGCCCGCCCCCCGCCGCGAGGGCACGGTCAACTGGCTGTAAGATCATAGGAAAACGAACGAAACGGGTGCCGTTCCCACGGGAACGGCGCTTGTTTTTTTGCGCGGTACACTTATAATATGTGAAGGAAGGAGTGGAAAACGATGACATGGCTCTTTGCCCGCCGGGGGGCGGACGGAAAGGCGCTGGCATGGCCGCTGCTGTCAGAGGGTGCGAAGCTGGTCTGGGGCTGGGAGACGCTGCCGGACATTGCCCGCAGTCCCCGGGGCAAACCGTATTTTCCGGATGCGCCGGAGCGGTGGTTCTCCCTGAGCCACAGCGGCGGACTGGCGCTGTGCGCACTGTCTGGTGACGGGCCGGTTGGGGCGGACATCGAGCAGGTCCGCCCTCGGCGAACGGGGCTGTTCGCCTACGCCCTGACGGCGGAGGAGCAGACCGTCTGCGGCGGCGACTGGGGGGAGTTCTACCGCCTCTGGACGCTGAAGGAGAGCTGGTGCAAGCGGGAGGACATCCCCATCTACCCGCCCCGGGAGCGGCCGGGGACGCCGCCCTGCCCCCACGGGAGCTTCATCGGAGACGGCTGGCGGGGGGCTGTGTGCTGCTCCGGCTCCGTGCCGGAGCGCATCGTCTGGCTGTGAAGGCGGTTTTTTTGCCGCATCTTAAACATTTCTTAATCCGCTGCCCCGTTGTATCTTAATGGGGCGGCCTGCTATGATTACATTACCCTCGATCGACAAGGGCAGACACGGTTTTTCGGGGCTGAAATAACGGCCAGCTTCGTTTTCCTCGTTGCCGGGCGACAGCCCGGCTGCCTCGTCATCCTCGCTGACCGCCGTTTCCGCTCCCGAAAAACTCCGAAGGACTTTCCGGCAAGCGATGATGGGGGCCTGGCAAGGAAGAGGACGACGGTGGGCTGACGCCCACCGAGGACGATAACGCCGTTCAGCGCCCATCAGGGCCGCCGGAAAGCGTATTTGCCCTTGTCGATCGAGGGTACGATGAGAGAAGGAGAATGGCTGTGTACACCATTTTGATCTGTGACGACGACAAGGACATCGTTTCGGCGCTGGACATCTACCTTACCAGCGAGGGCTACCAGACCGTGGCCGCCTACAACGGGGAGGAGGCACTGGCCGCCGTCCGCGCCCGGAACATCGACCTCATCCTGATGGATGTGATGATGCCGAAGCTGGACGGCATCCGGGCTACTGCAAAGCTCCGGGAGGAGGGAAACATCCCCATTATCCTCCTCACTGCCAAGAGCGAGGACAGCGACAAGGTGCTGGGGCTGAACAT
>CAYNEH010000028.1:0-12941 GCA_964396195.1 uncultured Oscillospiraceae bacterium | reverse complement strand
ACGCGCCCTTTGCGTTCGAAGTCGAATCCGCGTTTTCTCCCTAAGTGATTCTTTGGTTTCTTTCTGTTCACACAGAAAGAAACTCGCCGTCAGGCGAAACCTGCCCTCCCGCCGGAGTAACGGCGAAAGAGATCATTGCGGCTCTTCAATTGGCTTCACATCCCGTGTGCGATTCTCAATGGCAGAGCGGATGCTGGCCACGGCCTCATCCACGGGGACGGTGATCTGCTGGCCGCTGGTCATGTCCTTGACGGACACCGCACCCTGCTGCACCTCGTCCTCGCCGAGAAAGGCGGTGTACGGCACACCGATCTTGTCGGCATAGGCCATTTTCTGCTTGAACTTCTTCTGCTCGGTGTAAAGCTGGGCCCGGACGCCTGCCAGCCGCAGGCGAGTGGCGAAGGAGATGGCGGGGGCCAGATCCTCGGTCATGGGCAGGATGAGCACGTCGGCAGGTGCGGTGAGCATTTTGTCGTTGAGGTACTTCTGATCCTCCAGAACGAAGAACAAACGGGTCAGACCGATGGAAATTCCGACTCCAGGGAGTTGTTTATCAGTATAATATTCCGCAAGGTTATCATAACGTCCGCCGGAACAGATGGAACCGATCTCCGGATGGTCCAGCATGGTGGTCTCGTAAACGGTGCCGGTGTAGTAGTCAAGACCCCGGGCAATGGTGAGGTCTACGGCGAAATTCTCCTCGGGTACGCCGAAGTCCGCCAGATACTTCACAACAGTGTTCAGTTCCGTCAGGCCCTGATCGAACAGCTCATCCCGGCCGCGGTAGCCCTCCAGCGCGGCGAGCACTGCGGCATTGCCGCCCTTGATGGCGATAAATTTCAGAATCTCGTCCGCCTTTTCCGCGGGCAGGGCGATGTCCTCCGCCATGAGCAGCTCCCGCACCTTGTCCGGGCCGATCTTATCGAGCTTATCTACGGTGCGCATGATGTCGGCGGACTGCTCCGTCAGACCCAGCATGGAGTAGAAGCCATTGAGAATCTTCCGGTTGTTCACCCGAATCTGGAACCGGCGCAGCCCCAGCGAGGTGAAGGTCTTATAGATGATGGAGGGGATCTCCGCCTCATTGACGATGTCCAGCTTGCCGTCGCCGATGACGTCGATGTCCGCCTGATAGAACTCGCGGAAGCGGCCGCGCTGGGCGCGTTCGCCGCGGTAGACCTTGCCGATCTGGAACCGACGGAAGGGGAAGGCCAGGTCGGCATAGTGCAGGGCCACGTACTTGGCCAGAGGAACGGTGAGGTCAAAGCGCAGGGAGAGATCGGTGTCGCCCTTGGTGAAGCGGTAGATCTGTTTTTCCGTCTCGCCGCCGGCCTTCGCCAGCAGCACCTCACTGGCTTCAATCACCGGGGTGTCCAGCGGTGTGAAGCCATAGAGGGAGTAGGACTGGCGCAGCAGCTCCATCATCCGGTCAAACTGCACCTGCCGCTCCGGCAGCAACTCCATAAAGCCGGAGAGGGTACGGGGTTTTTGTTTCGCCATTTCTGATTACTCCTTGTATAGAAATAAATATTGATAACGATTTGTTGGTGATTTTCCGGGGAAAATATAAAAATGCTCTCATCCCATCAGGTCATGGGACGAGAGCATTGCAGCGCAATACTTCGTGGTGCCACCCACATTCAGCGGAACCGGCACGGGCCGTTCCGCCCTTTCTCCTTCTGGTGCGGGAAGGGGACCGAGCCCGTCTCCGGGCCTGCTCCGCCGGCGTCTTTCCCGGCCTCCTGCCGCGGGACGCTTTCAGCCGGGGAGCACAATGTCTCCGTGGCGTCCTTCTCTGTTCGGCGGTGGGACCGGTACTCATCCGGCTTCGTTGCAGCGGGGCTTTGCGAAAATCAGACCTTCAGCGGGGTCTTCTTGGGATTGATGATGTCGCGCCAGTCCAGATCGCCCCGGGCCAGACCGTGAATGAGCATTTCGGCGGTGGCGGCGTTGGTGGCAAGGGGGACGTTGTGCTGGTCGCACAGCTTGGCGATGTAGTTCAGGTCATTATCCAGCTCGTTGGAATGAGGGTCGTTGAAGAAAATGACCATATCGATTTCCTCATAGGAGATGCGTGCACCGATCTGCTGGCTGCCGCCGTGGGCGTGGGAGAGAAACAGCTGGACAGGCAGGCCGGTGGCTTCGGCGACCAGTTTGCCGGTGCGGTTGGTTGCGCAGACGGTGTGTTTGGAAAGGATGCCGCAATAGGCAATACAGAACTGCACCATCAGCTCTTTCTTGTTGTCGTGGCTCATCAGGGCAATATTCACGAGAATCCTTCCTTTCTGACCGTCACACCGGTCAATGAATTCGCATCAGGGGAACTTTGGTGCCCAGCAGACGCCGGGCGATATTGAGATAGGAAACGGCGGCACCCTTGTGGGTGTACAGCACCAGCGGGGTTCCCTGTCCCGCGGCCACCGTCACCTGACGATCCTCCGGGATGATGCCCAGCAGCGGCAGACCGGCGGTGTCCATTGCGTGGTCGATAGAGGTGCGCAGCTTCCGCATGAGCTTGGGCTGAACCCGGTTCATCACCAGGTGGATCTCGTGAATCCGGGGCAGCAGTTCCGTCACGGTGCGCTGGGCGTCCCGCAGGGCGGCGGGTTCGGTGGCGGAGACGACAATGGCCCGGTCCGCCGCGGCCATGGCCAGCTGAAAGCCGTCGCCAAGCCCGGCGGGGGAGTCCATGAAGATGTAGTCGAAATACTCCTTGGCCTCATTCATCATCCGGCTGAAACCGTCAATGTCCGGATTGATGAGGGTCAGCGGCGCGGTGAGCAGATACAGTCCGTGGATGTCCGGGTGCTCGGTCACGGCGGTGAGCAGGGGGCAGCGCAGCTCCATCACGTCGGTGAAGTCCATCACCGCCCGGTCATCCAGCCCCAGCGCGATGTCCAGATTCCGCAGGCCGATGTCCAGATCGACGCACAGCACCCGGTGCCCCAGCGCGGCCAGACAGGAGGACACGCCCGCCGTCACAGAGGTTTTACCGGTTCCGCCCTTGCCGGACGTAACCATGATGGCGGTTCCCATAGCGCATTTCCTCCCAATCGTAATAAGAAGTATATCATAAACTACCAAGGCTAGCAATATTTTTTTAGCCAAAACGCTAAAATACTTGCGCCTTTCGCCGGTTCAGAGGGGGGCCTTCTGCATTTTGGCCCATCTGCGGGGGTATTTAACCGGAGTTCTGGAAATTTTCTCAATAACTGCCACGCGATGGGTCACATCCGTAAAGGGGATGGCGTAGTCGTAGCAGCCAACTAATTTTCCGCCCAGCGTCTCGATGGCGCAGGAAGAATATTCCAGTTCTTCGTCGCATTCCGTACTCTTCATGGCGAGAAACCGCCCACCCACTTTGATGAAGGGCAGGCACATCTCGCAAAGCACGCGCAGGTCTGCTACAGCCCGGGCGGTGGCGAAGTCGAACTGCTCTCGGAGGGCGGGGTTCTGTCCTGCCTCCTCCGCCCGGCCGTGGATGGTGCGGACTTCGGTAAGGGACAGATCCGCCGCCACTTCGTCCAGCCAGTCCAGTCGCTTCTGCAGGCTGTCCAGCAGAGTGACATTCAGGCTGGGCACCAGAATTTTCAACACCATGCCGGGAAAGCCTGCGCCGGTGCCCACGTCGATGAGCGTTTTGCCCTCCAGCCGGGCGCAGTCCAGCAGGGGAGCGCAGTCCAGCATATGGAGTGTGGCCACGTCCTTCGGTTCGGTGATGGCGGTGAGGTTCATGACCTTGTTTTTCTCGATGAGGGCCTGCCCGTAGCGCTCCAGCAGCTCCGGCGCGTTTTCCGGGACGGAGGGGGAGAGGTTCAGTCGGTCAAGGCCCGTTCTGATCAGTTCCTTCATGGTTCCTCCCGGTCAGGCGTAAGCGTTGGCAATGGCGTGGATGAGTGCGGGGCCGCCGGTGAGCAGTCCTATGACCACGGCGGCGACGCACACCATGACGATGATCACGGTCATGGGCAGACCGCCGGGGGCAGTGCCCAGCTTCTGTCGGTGGACGGCTACAGCCAGCAGGGCGATGGCCGCCGGGATGAGCAGTAAGGGGAAGGTCCCCGGTGCGCCCTTGCCGCCGGTGAAGATGGCGAAGGTGATGAGGAACAGCACGAACAGCGCGTATCCCAGCCCCATCCATGCGGCGGCCCGCTTCTCAAAGGATGCAGGGGTGTAGGAGGGCTTGTTCTCCGGATTCTCCGGTTCATTCTCCTCCGGAAGGTTCTTCCGATCCGGCTCAGCCATTCTTGCTGTCCTTCAGCAGGTCGCGGATCTCGGTGAGCAGCTTTTCCTCGTTGGAGGGCTCGGGAGGGGGTGCGGGTTCCTCTTCCTTCTTCTTGTGGAGCTTGTTCATGGCCTTGATGAGGCAGAAGATCACAAAGGCGATGATGATGAAGTCCAGTACCACGGCGATGAGGTTGCCGAAGTTAACGGCCACCTCAGGGGAAGTGACTTCACCCGCTGCGTCCACCACGGCGGCCTTCAGTACCCATTTCCACGCGGAGAAGTCCACGCCGCCGGTGAGGATTGAGACGAAGGGCATGATGATGTCATTGACCAGAGAAGTGGTGATCTTGCCGAAGGCACCGCCGATGACAACGCCGACGGCCATGTCCAGCACGTTGCCGCGCATGGCAAAAGCTTTGAATTCTTCCAGAAATTTTTTCATGTCTGATTCACCTTACATTCTTTTTTGCTTTTTAGTGCTTGGGGGTGAGCACCTTGGTGCCGCCCATATAGGGCCACAGAACCTCGGGAATGACGACGGAGCCGTCGGCCTGCAGGTTGTTTTCAAGGAAGGCAATGAGCATCCGGGGTGGAGCCACCACGGTGTTGTTCAGGGTGTGGGGCAGGTAGGTGCCGTTCTCGCCCTTGATGCGCATCTTCAGGCGGCGGGCCTGCGCGTCACCCAGATTGGAGCAGGAGCAGACCTCAAAATATTTCTGCTGACGGGGGGACCAGGCTTCAATGTCGCAGGACTTGACCTTCAGGTCGGCCAGATCGCCGGAGCAGCACTCCAGCTGGCGGACGGGAATGTCCATGGAGCGGAACAGTTCCACGGAGTAGCGCCACATCTTCTCGTACCACTCCATGGAGTCCTCGGGCTTGCACACCACGATCATTTCCTGCTTTTCGAACTGGTGAATGCGGTAGACGCCCCGTTCCTCAATGCCGTGGGAACCTTTTTCCTTGCGGAAGCAGGGGGAGTAGGAGGTGAGGGTCTGGGGCAGCTTGTCCTCGGGAATGATCTGGTCGATGAATTTGCCGATCATGGAGTGCTCACTGGTGCCGATGAGGTAGAGATCCTCGCCTTCAATCTTATACATCATGGCGTCCATGTCGGTCTGGCTCATGACGCCCTCCACCACGTTGCCGTGGATCATGAAGGGAGGAATGCAGAAGGTAAAGCCCTTATTGATCATAAAGTCACGGGCGTAGGCCAGTACGGCCTCGTGGAGCCGGGCAATGTCGCCCAGCAGGTAATAAAAGCCCGCGCCGGATACACGGCCTGCGGAGTCCATGTCTACACCGTCAAAAGATTCCATGATGTCGGTGTGGTAGGGGACTTCGAAATCGGGCACCTTCGGCTCACCGAAGCGCTGAACTTCTACGTTATAGCTGTCATCCGGGCCGATGGGAACGGAGGGGTCGATGATGTTGGGAATCTGGAGCATGATGTGGCGGATTTCGGCGGCCAGCTTGTCCTCCAGTGCTTCCAGCTCGGCAAGGCGGTCGGCGTTGGCCTTGACCTGAGCCTTGGCGGCTTCGGCCTCTTCCAATTTGGAGGGATCCTTCTTGGCCTGACCCATGAGCATGCCAACCTGCTTGGACAGGGTGTTGCGGGCGGCGCGGAGGTTGTTGGCCTCGGTCATGGCGTCACGGTTCTGGCGATCCAGTTCGAGAACCTGATCTACCAGCGGGAGCTTTTCATCCTGAAATTTTTTCTTGATGTTTTCCTTGACGGCGTCCGGGTTCTCACGGACAAATTTGATGTCTAACATATTCCTCACCTTTTTGAAATATTGTTGATGTTTTATAAGGACCGCGCTTGTTTCACGTGAAACAGCAGCGCAGTTACGGCAGAAGCGTGCTGACAGTCTCCGGATTGATATAGCCGCCATCTGCCAGAGCATCACAGACGCCCTGGAGCCAATTGCGGATATTCTCATCTGCAGGCGCGGTATAATCGGCGGAAGCAGCCAGATCCTGCAAAATTCCGGCACAGGTCTCGAAATCCTCTCCCTGATAGGCGATGCTCAGGGACAAAAGGGCTTCGACAGTGTCGGCCTGTGCGCTGGCGGCCTTATAGTCTGCGTCAAGATCCTCGTAGAGGGTCTGCCACTGTTGGCTGTCTTCCTGAGCGGCTTCCAGATCCTGCGTCAGCTGCTTATTTTCGTCGCCCAGCGTCTGATTTTTCTCAATGAGTTGATCCAGCGACTGGTAGGATGTAATGGAATCCCGCAGGTGATCCATAGCCACGTCGTTGTTTCGCTGCTGGATGAAGTAGGCCAGCAGCAGCATAAGAAACGCCGCGGCGAACAGGATGGCCAGATAGGTGAACACCGATGCGCCGCGTCTTTTAGACTTCTGCGGGGAAGCAGACTTAGCCTCCTCCGGCTTTTTGGCGGTTTGCGTCTCTTCGGTGGTGGAATCGGGCTGATTCGGAGTTTCACTCATTCCTCCGTTCCTCCTTTGGAAAGTTTGGTTTTTGCGGAGGGGGGCAGGGTCTCCAGCAAATCGAGCAGGGCGTTCAAATCGTCCACATCGTAGAATTCCAGCTGAAGGCGTCCCTTTTTCCGTCCTGAGGTGATTGTGACCTTCCGGCCCAAACGCTCACCCAGAGATTTTTCCACCGCTTCGATGTAAATGCGGTTTTCATCCTCAGCCTTTGGCTTTTTCTCCTTGTGCTCCAGCGTGAACTTTTTGGCGGCGTCCTCCGCCTGACGGACGGACATGCCCTGCTCGGACACCAGCTGAGCAAAGGCAATCTGGGCCTTTTCGCCCTCCACCATGAGGACGGCCCGGCCGTGTCCGGCGGAAAGACGGCCGTCCACCAGCATCTCCCGCACCGCAGGCGGCAGGGAGGTAAGTCGCAGGGCGTTGGCGATGGCGGGGCGGGATTTGCCCATCCGCTTGGCCACCTCTTCCTGTGTCATGGAGTAGTCAGTGAGGAGCACCAGATAGCCCTCCGCTTCCTCCATGGGGTTCAGATCCTCCCGCTGGAGGTTTTCAATAAGCCCCAGCTCCATGACCTTCTTGTCATCGGCCTCGATAATGACCGCCGGAACCTCCATCAACCCCGCCAGCTTGGCGGCCCGCCAGCGGCGCTCCCCGGCGACGATCTGATAGTAACCGGAGGACAGGCGACGGACGGTGAGTGGCTGGATAATGCCGTGCTCGCGGATGGAGTCGGCCAGATCCATCAATGATTCGTCGTCAAACCGCTTCCGCGGCTGATTCAGGCCCGGCTCCACCTGTGAGATGGGCAGGAATATGGAGCCTGCCTCCGGGGTCTGCAAGGCGGCGTCCCCCATGAGAGCGCCCAGCCCCTTGCCCAGGCCCTTGGCCTTTGGCATGTGGCAACATCCTTTCTGTTTGAAGTCGGTGTTTCACGTGAAACACCGGAAATTTACTTGTTTCGTTTCAAGAACTCCTTTGCAGCCAGCTCATAGGCCTCAGCTCCCCGGGAGAGCTTGTCGTATTCGCTAACCGGCTTGCCGTGGCTGGGGGCTTCGGACAAACGGACGTTCCGGGGAATGACGGCGGCGTACACCTTGCCGGGGAAGTGTCGCTTGACCTCTTCCGCCACCTGCATGGACAGGTTGGTGCGGCCGTCGTACATGGTGAGGAGGACGCCTTCAAGCTCCAGCGTCGGATTCAGCGATCGTTTGGTCAGCCGCACAGTATACAACAGGTCGGACAGACCCTCCAGCGCGTAGTATTCGCACTGAACGGGAACCAGCAGCGTGTCGGCGGCACACAGGGCGTCCAGCGTCAGCAGTTCCAGCGACGGCGGGCAGTCGATGAAAATATAGTCGTAGGAATCTTTGACCTCGTCAAGCGCGTCCTTCAGGCGGTACTCGCGGCGGTCAAGACCGATAAGCTCCACTGTCGCGCCGGATAAGGCTTTGTTGGAGGGCAGCACATCCGCCCAGCGGGTGGAGACAATGGCATTCTGAATCTCCGCGTTCCCCATGATCACGTCGTAGATGCTGGGGGAGCAGGACTTGTCCACGCCGAAGCCGGAGGTGGCGTTGCCCTGGGGGTCAAAGTCGCATACCAATACCCGGCACTTCAGCGAGGTCAGTGACGCAGCCAGATTTACGCACGTTGTGGTTTTTCCCACGCCGCCCTTCTGATTGACAATTGCAACGGTTTTAGCCATAGGTTACCTACCCGCCTTTCCCCGGCCCCAAACGGACGCTGGATGGTCTGAAATGAGATAACCTATATTATACCGTGTTTCCACCTGTATTTCAACCCGCATCCTTAAGAAATCAAGGGAAATTGTTTCACGTGAAACAGGGTTGAAAAGTCCGTAAACGCAAGGAATGTTTCACGTGAAACAAACCGGGCTGCAGCTCAATATGGGGAGCAAAAGAGAAAACCGCCTCCCGTTCGTCTGGTAAATTATACCACGAAACGGGAGGCGGTTTTTTATTAGAAGCAGTCCGGCATGAAGCTTTTTGCAGAGATAGCCGTTACACCCGGAGGAAGCCCTTGCCGAAAATCTCGCTGGAGTTGGTGATGAGCATGAAGGCGTGGGGGTCCACCGATTTCAGGTGCCGCCGCAGGGCTACGGCCTGAGACTGGGACAGGGCAGCGAGAACCACCCACTTTTTTTCGTGAGAGTAAGCACCCTCCGCCTCCCAGTAGGTGGCGGAGCGGTTGAGAGTGCGGGTGACATAGTCGCAGACCTCCGCCGGGTGGGAGGTGACGACAAGGAAGCTCTTCCGCCGGTTCAGGGACTCGATGACGGTGTCCACCAGCACACTCTTGAGGGCGAGACCCAGCACGGAGCACAGGCCGGTTTCCACATCATAGACCAGAAATGTGGAAGCCGCGATGAGCACATCGGAGCACAGCAGAGCCCGGCCGATGTCCAGACTGGTGTATTTTTTCAGAATCATGGCCAGAATGTCGGTACCGCCGGTGGAACCGTCCAGATTGAAGAGAATGGCGGAGCCGAAAGCGGGGAGGGCGACGGCGAAGAACAGTTCGAGAATTTTTTGGTCGGTCAGCGGGCCGCTCATCGGCACAAGCCAGCCCAACACCGACAGAATGCCGGAGAACAGCAGGGAACAGTACACCGTCCGCACGCCGAAGCCGCGGTTGAGCACGATGAATCCCAGCAGCAGGAACAGCAGGTTGATGGCGGACGCGAAAGCGGACGAGCTGACGGCGGGGAAGAAGGACGAGAGCACCACGGCGATGCCGGTGACGCCGCCGGTGGAGAAGTGGTTGGGAAATTTGAAGAAATAGACGCCCACAGCCACCAGCGCGGTACCCAGAGTGAGCAAGAGAAATTCCCTGACAACCTGTTTTTTGACCATGACAAAAATACTCCTTTTCCTGCGCAAAAAAGGGCCGCACCGGGTCGCATAAACAGTGATTTTACAAAGTGTAAACATTGTAGCAGAAAAGTGCAAAGAGGGCAACAAAATCTGTGCAAAAAATAGAATAGTAACGGCGCGTTTTTTTTGCTACAATAATCATACCCTCGTTTGACAAAACGCGGCAGGGGCCAAATGCCTGGCGCGCACCTGAACATCCGGCAATGCTTAAGACCTTTTGAATGCGAACGGATCTCGGCGGGAAACGGGGGTGTACTTATTGTGAAATGAGGCGCATGGCATGAAACTGCTGGAGGATCGCATCCGGAAGGACGGCGTCGTGAAGGACGGCGACGTGCTGAAGGTGGACAGCTTTCTGAACCATCAGATGGACGTGGAACTCTTTGCCGAAATGGGCAAGGAGTGGGCGCGCCTGTTCGCGGGAGAGAATATCACCAAAATCCTGACCATCGAGGCCTCCGGTATCGGCATCGCCTGTGTGGCGGCGGAGCAGTTCCGTGTCCCCGTGGTGTTTGCCAAGAAAAATCAGACCAAAAATATCGCCGGCGACGTGTATACCGCCAAGGTGGAATCCTTCACCCATGGCCGCGTGTACGACATCATTGTGGCCAAGCAGTTTCTGAACCCGGGCGACCGGGTTTTGCTGATTGACGATTTCCTCGCCAACGGCGCGGCCCTTCAGGGGCTGATTAAGGTGGTGCGGGACGCCGGGGCCACCGTGGTGGGCGCGGGCATCGCCGTGGAGAAGGCGTTCCAGCCCGGCGGCGATCTCATCCGCGGCATGGGCGTCCGGGTGGAATCCCTCGCCCGTATCAAGAGCATGGAGAACGGCCATCTGGAGTTCTGCTGAGCAGGCTCTTATGACGTAGTATTTGCACCGGAATTCCGGTTGTAAATAGAGGATAAAAGGATATTTGTTAAAATTTTAAGGAGGAACACAAACATGAAGAAGCGTATCCTTGCGCTCCTGCTGGCCGGCGCCATGGTCTTTGGCCTGTCCGCCTGCGGCAGCAGCAGCGACGAGAGCAGCGACCAGTCCAGCGACGCGCCCAGCGAGAGCCAGTCCGCTGAGAGCAGCGATGACAGCGGCAATACCGCCGACACCGCCGACTTCAAGGTGGGTGCCATTTACATCAACAGCCAGAACGACACCTCCGGCTACACCTACCAGCACCACAACGGCATCACCACCGCCATGAAGGCGCTGGGCCTCGACCCCGAGACTCAGCTCCTCATTCAGGACAACGTTGCAGAGGATGACACCGCCGTGGGCAACGCCATCGATGTGCTGGCCGGCCAGGGCTGCAACATCATCTTCGGCATCTCCTTCGGCTACATCAACGCCATGGCCGCCAAGGCTGAAGAGTACCCCGACGTGATTTTCTCCCACGCCACCGGTTATATGTCCAACGACACCAACTTCAACAACTACTTCGGCCGCATCTACCAGGCTCGTTACCTCACCGGCGTGGCCGCCGGCCTGAAGAGCCTTGAGCTGGGCAACAACGCCATCGGCTACGTGGCCGCGTGGAACACCGAGTACGCCGAGACCTGCTCCGGCATCAACGCGTTCACGCTGGGCGTCCAGTCCGTCAACCCCGACGCCACCGTGTATGTCAACCAGATCTCCACCTGGGGCGACGAGTCCAAGGAGAAGGCTGCCGCTCAGGCTCTCATCGACACCTATAACGTCTGCGTCATCGCCCAGCACTGCGACTCCGCTCAGCCTCAGCTGTGCGCCCAGGACAACGGTATCTTCGGCTGCGGCTACAACTCCGACATGACCGAGCAGGCTCCCAGCTCCCACATCACCGCCGCCATCTGGCACTGGAATGTCTACTACCAGACCGCCATTGAGACAGCCATGACCTGCGGCGATGCTTCCAACTTTGTCACCGCCATGGGCGGCTCCGCCTACTACGCCGGCCTGGCTGAGAACTTCGTGGACACGTCTGCCCTGAACGAGGCCACCGCCGCCCCCAACACCGCCGCCGTGATGGACGCTGTCCGCGCCCTCATTGTTTCCGGCGAGTGGGATGTGTTCTCCGGTGTGAAGCTGTCCTATGACATTGCCGAGGACGGCACCGTTACCATCAACAAGACCGATGCACCCCTGATGACCAACGACGGCACCGAAATTGTGGCCGCCGGCGGCTCCTCTGTGGAGGACAGCGTCATCACCGGCAGCATGAACTACAACGTGGAGGGCGTTGTGGTGAGCTAAAGCTCCCGCATCTCCTTCGGTATTTGACCCGCACACACCCGGGCCGGCCAGCGGCCGGTCCGGGTGTATCTGCTTTTCTTCCGACCCCTGTCAACCGGGGGGGTAAAAGCTGCAGGGCAGAGGAATTTCGCCGGAAGTACCGGGCGGCATTCCTGTACTTTGCAGCAAATGTGGATCTGAGAGGAGGCTTTGCCATGGCATCTGAGTACGCCGTGGAAATGAGGGGCGTTACCAAGACCTTCGGCAGTGTGGTGGCCAACAGCAATGTGAACCTGAACGTTCGCCGGGGCGAGATTCTCGCCCTGCTGGGCGAGAACGGTTCCGGCAAGACCACCCTGATGAACATGCTGTCCGGCATTTATAAACCGGACAGCGGCACCATTCTGGTGGACGGACAGCCGGTGGTCATCAACTCGCCGGAGGACGCCAAGCGGCTGGGCATCGGTATGGTGCACCAGCACTTCAAGCTGGTGGACGTGTTCACCGCCGCCGACAACATCTGGCTGGGGGCGGAAAAGGCCGGTTTTCTGCTGAAAAAGGACCGGTACGAGAAAATATCCGACATCTGCGCCCAGTTCGGCTTTGATATCGACCCGCGCAAGAAGGTTTACAACATGGCAGTGTCGGAAAAGCAGACGCTGGAGATCGTCAAGGTGCTGTACTACGGCGCGAAGGTCATCATTCTGGACGAGCCCACCGCCGTGCTGACGGTGCAGGAGACGGAAAAGCTCTTCGACGTGCTGCGAAAGATGAAGGAGGAGGGCCACTCCATCATCATCATCACCCACAAGCTCAATGAGGTGCTGGCCGTCAGCGACCGGGTGGCCATTCTCCGCAAGGGCGAGTATATCGGCACCATCGACACCGCTCAGGCGAACGAGCAGTCCCTCACCGAGGCCATGGTGGGGCGGAAGATCGACCTGAACATCGAACGGCCCATTGTGGAAAAGACCCGCCCCCTGCTGGAGATCCGGAACCTGACTATTCGCAGCGACGAGGGCGCCGTGGCTATCGATGACGTGAGCTTTTATATTCGGGGCGGCGAGATCCTCGGCGTGGCGGGCATCGCCGGCTGCGGCCAGAAGGAGCTGTGCGAGGCCATCGCCGGTCTGCGGCCCATCGAGTCCGGCATGATGATCCAC
>CAYNEH010000027.1:0-13648 GCA_964396195.1 uncultured Oscillospiraceae bacterium | reverse complement strand
CCGCCGACGGCGAGCAGCTTAATATCGTCACCGATTAAAAAAAATCCCAGCCGGGCGTGTCCCGGCTGGGATTTTCTCATCTTTACACTCTGATCGTATTCACATTTTTGCCCGGAGCCGCGCAAGCTCCCGGTCAAGGCGGTCCACCGTCTCGCCGGAGGTAGTGTTCCAGTCCTCCGCCAGAACGGCCCGCTCCTCCTCCACCGCGGCGACGGCCCCCGGCCAGTCACGCTGGAGCTCGCAGATCTTCGCCACGGACTCAAAGGCGTCGGTGTACCGGGGCGCGGGCTGCATGGCGGTGCTCTTGCGGTAAAGCTCCTTCGCCCGCTCGTACTGCCCGGCCCGGGCCATGGCGTCGCCCATGCAGAACCAGACGCACCAGTCGCTGGCAAAGTCCCGCTGCATCCGCTCCCAGACGGCTGTTGCATCCGTCCGGCGGCCCTCGTGCCAGAGGATCAGGCCCTCGTACAGCGGCGTGCGGAAGGTGTGGTCCGCCCGGGCCAGCCGGGCGTGGTACTCCCGGGCCTCGTCGAACCGCTGGTCGTCGATGAGCTGGTCCAGCAGCCACATGCAGCCGCCCCAGTCGCCGGGGTTCCGGTCTACGTAGTCCTTGTACCAGTCGATGAGCTCGCCGTGGCTGGCGGCGCACCAGTCGGCCAGCCTGCCGCCCATGGCCTGCACCAGCTCGGAGTGGGCGTCCTTCTGCCCCGGCTCCCGTGTCAGGGCCGTTCTGGCGTACTCCGCCGCCCGGTCCCGGTGCTCCTGTGCCATGTGGTTCTCAAGCTGCGCCAGCAGCGTCCACGGCCGGCCGCTGTCCGGCTCCCGCCGGGCCTTGTCCAGCAGAAAACGGCTCTCCCGCTCCGCCACGGCCCGGTCCAGCGCCCGCTCGTCCCAGAGCATATTCTGAATGCGCTCCATGCGGGTGTCGTCGTCCAGCGCGAACAGCTCGTCGATGGTGACGCCAAAGTAAGCGGACAGCGCCGGGAGCAGCTGGATGTCCGGCGCGGCGGCGTCCCGCTCCCATTTGCTCACCGCCTGCGCGGTGACGCCCAGCGCCTCGGCCAGCCCCTCCTGCGTCACGCCACGGCCCTGCCGCAGGGCTTTGATCTGACGGCCCAGTTCCATATTGCATTCCTCCTGTCGTTGTTTTGGGTGCCCTCCCTTGACCGAGGGTACAGGAAAAGAATACCGGATCTCCGCCCGGCCCGCCAGCGACCGCTCCGCCATCCGGCTCTACCAAAGGTTGAAAAAACGCCCGACGCTGTGAACAGCGTCGGGCGTTTTCAACTTTTGCTTACTCCTCGTCAGAGCCTTCCTCGTCGCTGTCGTCGAAGGACAGGGCGAACTTCTGGCCGCAGGCGGGGCAGTCGATGGTGCCGGCCTCCAGCACCTCGTCGTCGATGACCAGATCCTCGCCGCAGTTGGGGCACTCGACCTCAAAGAAGTCGTCCTCATCCTCGTCGAAGTCCTCGTCTTCGTCGTCCTCATCGTCCTCGTCGTCAAACACGACCTCTTCCACGTCGGACAGGTCGTCGGAAATGGCGTCGATCTCCTCGCTGAACTCGTCCAGCGTGGCGTCCACGTTGTCCAGCTGGTCGCCCACTTCCTTGAGCACGTCAAGGATCTCGGAGAGAATGCGGGCCTCCTTGCTGTCGGCCTTGTCCAGATCCATGCCGTCGAACATTCCCTGGATATAAGCCACTTTCTCGGTGATCGTCATATTGATGATCCTCCTTTTTTAGCCCTTCACGCGGCTCATATACTCGCCGGTGCGGGTATCGATCTGAATCTTCTCGCCCTCTTCGATGAACAGGGGCACCTTGACCTCGGCGCCGGTCTCCAGTGTGGCGGGCTTCAGGGTGTTGGTAGCGGTGTTGCCGGCAAAGCCCGGATCGGTCTTGGTGACCTCGAGGTTCACGAAGTTGGGGGGCTCCACGCCGAACACGCTGCCCTTGTAGGAGCGGACGGTGCAGACCATGTTCTCCTTGACGAACTTGAAGTTGTCGTCCAGGACGTCCTTGCTGATGGGGATGAGCTCATAGCTCTCCGGATCCATGAAGTAGTACAGATCGCCGTCGTTGTAGCTGTACTCCATGTCCTTGCGCTCCACAAACGCCTGCTCGAACTTGGCGGTGGGGTTGAAGGACTCCTCGCGGATGGCGCCGGTCATCACATTCTTGTACTTGGTGCGTACGAACGCTGCGCCCTTGCCGGGCTTGACGTGCTGGAACTCGATGACCGTCATGACCTGACCGTTCATTTCGAAGGTCACGCCGTTGCGGAAATCACCTGCAGTAATGGTTGCCATTGGTATCTTCCTCCAATATCGAAAGTTTATCCAAAAAAATTGTCAATGTATTATACCGTATAATCCTGCAAATTGCAAGGGGTTCTTACAGGATAATAAGCTCCTTCGGGGAGTGAGTGATATCGATGCAGCCGTCCTCGGTGAGCATGATGACATCCTCGATGCGGACGCCGAACTTTCCGGGCAGGTAAATGCCCGGCTCGGCGGACAGGCAGGCCCCGGCGGGGATGACCTTGTCCCACAGGGGGCTGAAGCGGGGGTTCTCGTGGATCTCGATGCCCAGAGAGTGGCCGAAGCCGTGGCCGAAGCACCCGCCGTAACCGGCATCTGCAATGATCTTGGCGGCGATGTTGTGGATCTCCGCGCCGGTGACGCCGCCGTGTGCGGCGGCGATGCCCGCCAGCTGGGCCTTGAGTACGGTGTCGTATACCAGCTTCATCTCGTCAGAGGGCTGGCCCACGGCTACGGTGCGGGTCATGTCGGAGCAGTAGCCGCCGAAAACGCAGCCGAAATCCATGGTGACGAAGTGCCCCTTCTGGATCTTGGCCTGGCTGGGGATGGCATGGGGCTTGGAGCCGTTGGCACCGCAGGCCACGATGGGATCAAAAGAGTTGCGCTCCGCACCCTTGCGGGCCATGAGGTAGGTGAGCTTGGCGGCAATTTCGCACTCGGCCACGCCGGGCTTGATGTCGTTGAGAATCTCGGTAAAGGCCTCGTCGGTGATGCGCTGGGCCTCCCGCATGACGGCCAGCTCCTCCTCATCTTTCACCATGCGCAGCTCATCCAGAATGTCGGAGGCAGGGATCAGCTCGGCGGTGACGTCCGCGCGCCAGAGGTTAAACTCGGCCACGGACATGTAGTTTTCCTCAAAGCCCATGTGCTTGATGTCGGCCTTCTTCACGATGGCCTCCACCAGCTGGCGGTATGTAACGCCGGTCTCGATCATGCCGATCTCCGCACCGGTGACCAGCTGATTGGCGGCTTCGATGTAGCGGGAATCCGTGTAGTACCACGTCTTGTCCGCGGTGATGACGGCCACGCCCTCGCCCCGGAATCCGGCGGCGTAAAACTCGCCGGGAGCGGAGGTGATCATCATGGCGTCAAGGCCGTGGCCGGCCAGCTGACCGGCAATCTTTTCAAAATGGTTCATGAGTGGAACTTCCTTTCTGTTTTTTCAGCGTGGGATTGGTTTGATGTGAAAAATACAGTTTCTCAGGTCAGGTACGATTGATAGATTTTCTTCATCGTCAAGGCGTCTTCCGCCTGCGTACCTGCGCTTTCTCCCCAGCGAATCCCTGATTCGCCGGGGACCCCTTTGATTTTGATCCTCGGGCGGAGTGAATCCGCCCTTGCGGAAATGCCTTCGGCATTTTGCGCGCCACCCGGCGCGTCCCGCCTTTCGGCGGGGCCCTCTGCGAAAGCGCCGTTGTCCGTCAGGTCAGGTACGATTGATAGATTTTCTTCATCGTCAAGGCATCCTCCGCCTGCGTCCCGGCACTTTCGCAGATGAAGGTGGGACTCCAGCCGCGGCGGGCCACTGCGGCGGCCAGCGGGGCCCAATCCGGGCCGTAGCCCCCGTCATCGGCAAAGGTGCGGTGGCACTTTTCGCCGCCGGGGGTAAATTCGATGTGGGAAAAATGACTGTGGAAGCGGCTGGCCCGGGCTTCCCCAAGCACCTCTTCCATCCGGTCCAGCATCCGCTCCATAGCCTCCGCTCCGTCGTCCGCCCCCAGAGAGCGGGCGTACAGGTGACCGAAGTCCACGCAGGGGACGAGCCGCTCGTCCAGCGTGCACAGCTCCAGCACCTCGTCAAGATCGCCCAGCTGATTGATCTTGCCCATGGTCTCCGGGCAGAGTGTCAGGCCGCCGAACCCGGCGTCATCGCAGGCACGGATCACTTGCCCCAGTGAGCGCAGGGCGATGTCCTGTGCCGCCCGGCGGGTACGCTTCATCAGCGCGCCGGAGTGGATGATGACCCGGCCCGCACCCATGCGGCTGGCCACCAGGCAGGCGCCGGTGATGTAGCCGATGGTCTTTTGCAGGGCCTCGGGGTCCGGGTTGGCAAGGTTGATGAAATAGGGCGCGTGAAGGGACAGGATAATGCCGTTTTCCGCCGCGGCCGCGCCGATCTTCCGGGCGGTGGCTTCGCCCACGTGTACGCCCTTGCCGCACTGGTATTCGTAGCAGTCAAGACCCAGCTCCCGCAGCCAGCGGGGCGCGTCCGCCGAGGATTTGTAGGGGAAATTCTCCGCATTGCCCGCGGGGCCGAACTTCGCGCTCACAGCGTCTCCCCCCTTCGGGACAGCAGACGGAAGGGCACCTCCACGGCGTACCGCAGGTACCGCCCCGGATTGCCCGCCAGCCGGATGGGCTTCACCAGAATGGCGGACACTCCCGCACGGTTTCCTCCCAGCACATCGGTGAAGATCTGGTCACCCACGATGGCGGTCTGCTCCTTCGTGACCCCCATGCGCTCCATGGCGGCGTAGAAGGAGCCGGTCTTGGGCTTGCCCGCGTGGCCGATGTACGGCACCTCCAGCCCCTCGGAAAAGATACGGGGGCGGCTCTCGTGGCGGTTGTTGGACAGGACGAACAGCGTCACGCCGTGGCTGTTGAGGTCGTCCCGCCAACGCCTGAGCTTTTCGTCCGGCAGGGGCACGCCGTAGGGCACCAGCGTGTTGTCCAGATCGGCCAGCAGCAGGCGGATGCCGCGCTTTTGCAGCTTTTCCCCCGTCAGCTCATATATGTTGTCCGCAAGAAAACGGGCGCGGAACAGGGCCATCGTCTCACCTTCTGTTTTCATGATTCCGGCATATAACTTAAGGCAACACCGCCGGAGCCTGTCCGGGCAGATCACCGGTCGGTTACAAATTATTTTATCACGTTTTCCACAGGGTCACAAGGGGGAACATCATATGAAAGAACTGCTCCACACGTTGTCCGGCGGCGCGCAGAATGGCGATGCGCAATAATGCTGCCGTCAGGTGCTGGGCTTGCCCTCCGCCCTGCCGGCTGCGCCGCATGTCTCCGGAAAAAACGAATTACAATTTCTTCCGCAGCCTGCGGGCGGCAGAACACTGCGATGCTCCTGCACTTTCCATAAAAACCTGAAAAACCGCCCTGCCGATGGCAGGGCGGTTTTCTGATCTCTTAATAGAACTTCTTGCGGTTCTTGCGGGCAGCCTCGCTCTTCTTGCGGCGCTTGACGCTGGGGCTGTCATAGTACTCGCGCTTGCGGACCTCGGCCAGCACGCCGGACTTGGCGCAGCTGCGCTTGAAACGCTTCAGCGCGTTCTCCAGGGACTCACCCTCGCGGACATGAACTTCGGACATTTATATTTCCCTCCCTCCGAGGTATCCGGTTAGATCCAGGATACTTTAAGGGCCATAGTTATGGCGTTAACAGTAGTATTATATGAGAAATTTCAAATCTTGTCAACCGCAAAATATGGGGTTTTACGAAAATCCCGCCACAAATACGCACTCCGGGCGTCAAAGCTCCTGAAAAAACTCGATCTCCTCCCCGGCAGGGCCGCGGCAGAAGGCGATGCGGATGGGGTAATTCTCCCCCAGCCGTTTATCCGTGACCTCCATGGTCACCGGGCAGCCCGCCTGACGGGCCAGCTCCAGCGCCCCGGCGGGGTCGTCGGTGCGGAAGGCCACATGCCGGTGGACGCCGGGCTCCAGCGGCTCGGCGGCGCCGGCCACGATTTCAAGGATGCAGTTGCCCAGATCCAGCATGGCGCCGCTTCCGTCGCCCTCGCCCCACGTGCGCAGCACGGGGAAGCCGAACACGTCCCGGTAAAAGGCCACAACTGTTTCCCAGTGGGCGCGTCCGGCGGTCTTGAGGCAGATATGGTGGACGCCCGCGAAAAGGCGCTTCTTTTCGCGGCGTTCCTCATTCACTCTGGCGGAATCGGCTTCCGCCCGCTTCTCCGCGCCGCTCACGGCTTGACAATCAGGTTGACCAGACGGCCGGGAACCACGATGGACTTCACCAGATTCATGCCGTCGGTGAACTTCTGCACCTTGGCGTCGGCCTGAGCAGCGGCAATGATGGTGTCGTTGTCCGCGTCGGCGGCCACCACGATGTTGGAGCGGAGCTTGCCGTTGACCTGAACGGCCATGGTGATCTCGCTGGCCACGGTCTTGCTCTCGTCATAGGCGGGCCACGCCTGCTGGCAGGCAAAGCCCTCGCCGGAGAAGCCCAGCATCTCCCACAGCTCCTCCGCGATGTGAGGGGCGAAGGGGGACAGGAGCAGCAGCAGGGTACGCATATCGCCCTTGGTGCAGCCGTTCTTCTGGAAATCACCCACCAGCGTCATCATGGCGGCGATGGCGGTGTTGAACTTCATGGCCTCGATGTCGTCGGCAACCTTCTTGATGCACTTGTGGATGCCCGGCTCGTTCTCCTTGGTGTACGCAAGGCTGTCGGAGCAGCTCTCCGCCAGATTCCACACCTTGTCAAGGAAGCGCTTGCAGCCCTTGACGGCGTTGGTCTGCCACGGGGCGGCCTTCTCAAAGTCGCCCATGAACATGATATAGACCCGCAGGGTGTCCGCGCCGAACTCCTTTACCACGCTGTCGGGGTTGACCACGTTGCCCAGGGACTTGGACATCTTCACGATGGGATGCTCGGCCATTTCGCCGTACTTCCTGACCAGCTGCGCCCGGGCCTGCTCCTCGCTGCCGCCGCACTGGGCCAGCAGCTCGTCCTTCTCCTCCTTGGGGAGGTTCTCGAAGCTGTGGGGGTTCAGGCCAAGGATCATGCCGTGGCTGGTGCGCTTCTGGTAAGGCTCCTTGGTGGGCACCACGCCGATGTCGTACAGGAATTTGTGCCAGAACCGGGAGTACAGCAGGTGGAGGGTGGTGTGCTCCATGCCGCCGTTGTACCAGTCCACCGGGGACCAGTAGTCCAGCGCCTCCTTGCTGGCCAGCGCCTTGTCATTGTGGGGGTCCATATACCGCAGGAAGTACCAGCTGGAACCGGCCCACTGGGGCATGGTGTCCGTCTCCCGCCGGGCGGGGCCGCCGCAGCATGGGCAGGTGGTATTCACCCAGTCGGTCATCTTGGACAGGGGCGATTCGCCGTCGTCGGTGGGCTCGTAGCTCTCCACGTCGGGGAGCAGCAGGGGCAGGTCTTTCTCATCCATGGGCTGCCAGCCGCACTTGTCGCACCAGATCATGGGGATGGGTTCGCCCCAGTAGCGCTGGCGGGAGAACACCCAGTCGCGGAGCTTGTAGTTGACCTTGGCCTTGCCGATGCCCTGCTCCTCCAGCCACTTGGTGATGACGGGGATAGCATCCTTGACGGTCAGGCCATTGAGAAAGTCAGAGTTGACCAGGATGCCGGTGTCGTCCTTGGCGGTAAAGGCAGCCTTCTGCACATCCTCGCCGCCGGACACCACCTCGATGATGTCGCAGCCGAACTTCTTGGCAAACTCCCAGTCGCGGTCATCGTGGGCGGGGACGGCCATGATGGCGCCGGTGCCGTAGGTGGACAGAACGTAGTCAGAGATGAAGATGGGGATCTCCCGGCCGTTCACCGGGTTCACACCCCGGACGCCGTCCAGCTTCACGCCGGTCTTTTCCTTGTTCAGCTCGGTGCGCTCAAGGTCAGACTTGGAGGCGGCGGCCTTCTGGTAAGCGGCCACGTCGGCGGAATTGTTCAGCAGACCGTCCTCCATCCACTTCTTCACCAGCGCATGCTCCGGGGAGAGCACCATGTACGTGGCACCGAAGAGGGTGTCGGGCCGGGTGGTGAACACCACGATGTCATCGCCGGTGGTGGCCTTGAAGGTGACCTCCGCGCCGGTGGAGCGGCCGATCCAGTTCTTCTGCTGAATTTTGACGCGCTCGATATAGTCCACGTCATCCAGATCGTCAATGAGTCTCTGCGCGTACTTGGTGATTCCCAGCATCCACTGGCTTTTCTCCTTGCGCACGACGGGGGCGCCGCAACGCTCGCAGACGCCTTCGACCACTTCCTCATTGGCCAGAACGCATTTGCAGGATGTGCACCAGTTCACGGGCATGCTCGCCTTATAGGCGAGGCCGCGCTTGAACATCTGCAGGAAAATCCACTGTGTCCACTTATAGTACTCGGGGTCGGAGGTGATTATGCAGCGGTCCCAGTCAAAGCTGAAGCCCAGCATCTGCAGTTGCTGTGTAAAGCGTTTGATGTTGCGGTCGGTAACGTCCTTGGGGTGCATGTGGTTCTTGATGGCGTAGTTCTCCGTCGGCAGGCCGAAGGAGTCATAGCCTATGGGGAACAGGACATTATATCCCTGCATTCTGCGCTTGCGGGCTATGATGTCCATAGCCGTATACGGTCTGGGGTGACCGACGTGCAGACCCTCTCCCGAGGGATAGGGGAACTCTATGAGTGCGTAGTACTTGGGCTTTTCGCTGCCGTTTTCGGCTGCGTAGGTCTTGTGCTCAAGCCAATACGCCTGCCATTTTTTCTCTATTGCCGTAAAATCGTATTTCATTGCTTATTTCTCTCCCTTATCATCCGCGGCTTTGCCGCCTGTCTTGAATTTTCTCCGTATCGCACGGACATCCGACGCCCCTTAGCAGGGGCGGATAAGGGATGAGACATCTACCTCCTCAGCGTCTGCCCACAGTCTTTCGAGGTTATAGAATTTGCGTGTCTCCTCCGTGAAAATATGGACGATGACACAGCCGAAGTCCAGCAGTACCCATCCGCCGCCGCGATATCCTTCGCGGCGCAGAGGAGGCTCTCCGAGCTCACACATGGCTTTATAGGTCTCGTCATTCAGGGTCTTGATGTGGGTCGTGCTGGTTGCTGAGCAGATTACGAAATAATCCGCGAGCGAGGTAAGCTTGTCGGTTTTGAGAACTTTGATGTCTCTGGCCATTTTGCTGTCCAGAGCTTTGACAACGTTCTCCGCGACCTGCGCGGCAGTCATCATTTATATCATCCTTTTATTAAGATTAGCCCCGGGATTTCCCGGTCTCGTTTATCAGTAGGAATATTCTCCTCCGGCGACTGTTCCGGTATTGGAATACAGGGCGCCGTTGCTCTCGTTATAGAACAGCAGGTTCAGGTTCTCGGAAGTTATCTCCTCATAATAGGGGTTGAAGTAGGTATTGAGCATCTCCAGCCACTCATCCTCCTTTATCTCAACATATGAGGTGCCGTTTATGGTGCATGAATAATCTCCGGGCAGGGTCATGAAATTGATATTATCGGAGCTAACCTTCAGGAACTCCTTGGCATACCACGCGATGTTGCCTGCTGTCAGACTGGTGTTGACGTATTCCTCAAATATTTCGGCCGCGGTGCCTATGTTGGGGATATTGCCGAGCGTCAGCATCTGCTTGGCTGCGGTCATGAGGAAGTCCTGCTGGGTCTTTATCCGGTCTATATCGCCCATGGGATAACGGGCGTTGCCGTTTTCATCCACGCCGAGGCGGAAACGCACGACTTTAAGGGCGTTTTCACCGTCCAGCAGCTGATAACCCGCTTTGATATTGATATCCAGATTCTGCGCGGGGTCGTAGTACTGCATGTCAAAGGGCACGTCGTAGTAGATGCCGCCGACGGCGTCCACCAGTTTTGAGAATGCCTCCAGATTGACCACGGCATACTGGTCTATGGAATAACCGAAAATATTCTTTATTCCGTCCATCAGACGGTCCACGTCTCCGACACCGTCGGTGCCGTAATACAGGCTGTTTATTTTCTTTACCTTCCAGCTCACGTTTACCAGCGTGTCTCTCGGCAGGCTGACGCAGTTTATGACGTGGTTCTTTACATCCATCATGCCGACTATCATGGTGTCGGTCTTTTTGTTGCCGTCATCCTCGCCAAGTACCAGGAAGGTATAGCAGTATTTTTTGCGGCCGGTACCGTCGTCGGTATAGTCCGGAGTTTCCTCCGGTATCTCCGTCGCGGGAGTCTCAGTCTCCGTTACCGTATTGTCGGCACCCGAGCTGGCATTCTGAGTTCCGTGGTGGGCAAGCCCATCATCGCTGTGTGACGGAGCCTTTACCAGGATAAAGTAAGCTCCCACAACCGCCAGTACCAGCACCAGCAACACCGTCAGGACCGCTTTTTTCTTGCGGCCGCGGCGTTTTTTGCGATACGCGTTTACGGTGGCGTTTACCTGCTCCCGGCTCTCTCCGAATTCGTTTACCGGCTCATCGTAGTCGTCGTAGTAATAGTTCTGCTGCTGACCGCGATATTGCTGCTGACCGTTATTCCGGTATCCGCCGTCCCGGCCGTAATTATTTGCGCCGCCTGAGGCGGTGTGGTTTTTATGGTTGGCTGATTTTTTCCCGCTGGAACCAAACATTTTCATTTCGCATTACCTCTTCGCCCGTTACCCGGTTATTCAGTGCCGGCTGTAATACTCAAGGGCATCAACAGTATTTCTGTGTGCGGCCGTGCCTTTTTCCTTCAGCTCCTCAAGAGTCATGCGGAGACCCAGTGCCATTGCCGCGTCCAGGTCGCTGTACGCCAGCGAGCGCAGTTCATCCAGCCCCTCGAAATCACGTGTCGGCTCGATGTAATCGGCCAGATAAACTATCTTTTCCAGCAACGTCATTCCCGGCTTGCCCGTCGTATGCCAGCGGATGGCCTCATAGACCTCATCTGAAACACCGTACATGTCTCTGGCAAACGCAGCTCCCGTTTTTCCGTGCAGAAGTTTGGTGCTCTCGTTTTCAAGAGCATCGTTTATGATACCATATTTTTCACACAATATCAATTGTTCATCCAGCACCAATTTTTTCGTGATATCATGCAGGATTCCGGCTTCCGCGGCTATTTCGGGGTCCGCTCCCCAGCGAGTGGCAAGCCTTGCTGCCTCCTGCTCGCAGCCCAGAACATGCGGAATCCGTTTGGGCTTCAGATATTTCTGAGAGTCATGACGCAGCCATTCGAGGTTCGGCTTTGCCCCGTAGAGGCGCTTGCGGATTATCTCCGCGTACACCTTCTCCGGCAGATATTCGCAGCCTTTACGCTCGGGCAACAGCTGTCTTATCTCCGTGGAAGACATTTTCAGAGGCTCATGGGATACACAGTGCACCACAGCATGGTAAGTATCCCGCAGATATGCCGCAAAGTTGCAAACATTTTGCATTTCTTCGGCATCTCTCGCGAAGGCGCCGAGCTCCGCCAGTCCGAATATTTTCCGAAAATCGTGCCACTGCTCAAAGCTCAGCAGCATATCGGTTCCCATCACAAGTATAAATTCCGCGTCAGGGTATATACCGCGCAATTTCTCCAGCGTATTCACCGTGTAGCTTTTTCCGCCGTCGGCAATCTCCGTATCGGAAACCTCGGTGCGCTCCATGCCTTCAAACGCGAGCCTTGTGAGGCTGAGTCGTTCATCCGGTGAGGGGCTCTCCGCGCTCAGTGCTTTATGCGGCGGCTGAAAAGCGGGTATCACAAGGAGTTTGTCCGGTTTCAGTTCTTTCAGTACGGCTTTGGCCGCTTCAACATGTCCCTTATGCGGCGGATCAAAGCTACCGCCATATATGGCTATGCGCATTTCTGTCTCGACCCCCGGTCCTATTTTTTCGCTTTTGCCTTGGGAAGCTCAATCTTGGGCGACTGCTCATTGCGCTTATACAGCACGAACTTGCTGCCGATGACCTGAACCTGTTCGGCTTTGCAGGCCTCCGAGAGCTGCTCTATTGCCTCTCTCGCCGTCATGAGTGAGTTTTCCAGCACCCTGCCCTTCACCAGTTCACGCGCCTTCAGTGCGTCCTGTGTCTGGGTTATGATATTGTCCGTTATTCCGCCCTTGCCGATGTGCACAATGGTGTCCTCTTTGGCCGCCAGCGAGCGGAGATATGACCTCTGTTTTGTTGTTATAGGCATATTCTCAAATCCTCCATGCGATATTTCCGTTCAGCATAGTGTGTTCTCCTCCGCGAGATACCGCTCAAGCAAACGTCTGAACTCTCTCACGGCATTCCCCCTGTGGGAAATAGCGTTCTTCTCCTCTTGTGTGAGCTCCGCCATTGAGCAATCATATCCGTCCGGGCGAAACAGCGGATCATATCCGAAACCGTTTGAACCGGTGGGAACCCTGAGTATTTCGCCCGGGCAGCTTCCCTCCGCCGTGATAACATCGCCGTTCGGCATGGTGCAGCACACGGCGCAGACGAATTTTGCTCTCCTGTCGGTCGTATTCTCCAGTTTTTTCAGCAGATACTCGTTGCGTTGAGCATCCGTATGGTCGTGGCTCCCCGAATATCTGGCGGAATAGACTCCCGGCTCCCCGTTCAGCGCGTCAACACACAGCCCGGAATCATCCGCGACCGCCGCTTCTCCGGTAAGCGCGGTCACTGCCTCGGCCTTCAGCCGGGCATTCTCGGCAAAGGTTGTTCCCGTCTCATCGACGTCGATATCCAGCCCTGCTTCTCTCTGGGATACTATGTCCATATCCGGCAGTATCTCTCTCAATTCACGCAGCTTTCCCGCGTTATTTGTGGCAAAGATAAGCCTCATAGTGACAGCAGCGCCTCCACAAAGCTACCCGCCTCAAACGGCATAAGGTCGTCCGCCTGCTCACCGACGCCGATGTATTTAACCGGCAGTCCCAGTTCTCCGGCTATGGCAAACACTATACCGCCCTTTGCCGTGCCGTCCAGCTTGGTGAGAACTATACCAGTAAGCTCGGCCGTTTTCATGAATTCTCTCGCCTGTATAAGCCCGTTCTGCCCGGTAGTGGCATCCAGCACAAGCAGAGTCTCCACATCGGCGTCCGGGAGCTCCCGGGTTATGACTCTGCGCATCTTGCTCAGCTCGTTCATGAGGTTTGCCTTGTTGTGCAGGCGCCCCGCGGTATCCACGATAATAATATCCACGCCTCTGGCCTTTGCCGCGGCTATGCTGTCATATACCACGGAGGCCGGGTCGGAGCCCTCCTCGTGGCGGACAATGGCGCAGCCTGCTCTGTCGGCCCACACGGTGAGCTGCTCGGCCGCTGCCGCTCTGAAGGTATCGCCCGCGGCGAGCAGCACTTTTTTCCCCTGCTGGGTAAATTTAGACGCCAGCTTGCCGATGGTGGTGGTCTTGCCCACACCGTTAACGCCTACCATTAATATGACGGACGGTTTTGTCGTAAGTTTCAGGTCTTTGTCGCCGACATTCAGAACTTCGGTCAGAACATCGCGAAAAGCGCCTCTTACCTGCTCTCCTCCGCGCAGACCGCGCTTTTTGACCGCCTCCCGCAGCTTTTCCACCGCGTCCACGGAAACATCCACTCCAGCGTCAGCGCGGATAAGGGTTTCCTCCAGCTCGTCATAGAACTCTTCGTTTTCTCCCGTGAACCCGGCGAACATGTTGTTCATGGAGATGGT
>CAYNEH010000026.1:0-13715 GCA_964396195.1 uncultured Oscillospiraceae bacterium | reverse complement strand
CATGAAGCCCTTTAACCGGGTCAAGACCGTTGAGTTTGAAACGCTCCTGGCCTCCGAGCTGGAAAACGGCGAGAACGACGAGATTGTTCTGCTGGACAAGGACGAGCAGCTTGATCTGGACGAGCTGATGGGCGAGGTGTTTATCCTCAATTTGGACACAAAAAATCTCTGTTCCGAGGACTGCAAGGGTATCTGTCCCGGCTGCGGCGCGGATCTCAACAAGGAAGCGTGCCGCTGTAAGCGGGAGATCGACCCGAGGCTGGCCAAGCTGGCTCAGTTGCTGGAACGAGATGACTGATGGAATGCTATGTCTACGGACATTGACCGACAAGGAGGTGTCAAAATGGCCGTCCCTAAGAGTAAAGTATCCAAGCAGCGCAGAAACAAGCGCCGCAGCTCCGTGTGGAAGCTGGAGACTCCCGGTGTGAACACCTGCCCCAAGTGCGGTGCTGTCCGGCTGCCCCATCGCGTCTGCAAGAACTGCATGACCTACAATGGTCGTGAGGTCAAGCTGACCGCGAGCAAATAATTGACCTGTGCCGAAAAAAGAGCTGCCGCAAAGATGGCTTTGCGGCAGCTCTTTTTATGTTTGCCTTTATTTTTTGCGCACTTTTTGTTATACTATACCTGCGTGCCCTTTGAGGCCGCGGTTTCTAATCCAGATATAATGGAGGGATCAACCATGGCAAAGCCTTTGGTCGCTATCGTAGGCCGGCCCAACGTGGGAAAATCCATGCTGTTCAATAAACTCACCGGCAAGCGCCTGTCCATCGTGGAGGACACGCCGGGCGTCACCCGGGACCGGCTGTACGCCGAGGCGGAGTGGCGCAGCCGTACCTTCAATATCGTGGACACCGGCGGCATTGAGCCGGGGACCGACGATCAGATCCTGTCCTTCATGCGGGAGCAGGCGGAGATTGCCATTTCCTCCGCCACGGTCATTATCTTCGTGTGCGACATCAAGACCGGCATGACCGCCGCCGATCAGGAGGTGGCCGGGATGCTCCAGCGCTCGGGCAAGCCCGTGGTGCTGGCGGTGAACAAGATGGACGCCACCGGCCGCACCGACCCGGACATCTACGAGTTCTACAACCTCGGCCTCGGGGACCCGTACCCCGTCTCCGCCGTCCACGGCCACGGCACCGGCGACCTGCTGGACGCCTGCTTCGAGTACTTCCCCCCGGAGGACGACGAGGAGGAAGAGGAGGACGTGGTCAAGGTTGCCATCATCGGCAAGCCTAACGTGGGCAAATCCTCGCTGGTCAACCGCATTCTGGGGCAGGACCGGGTCATCGTCTCCAACGTGGCGGGTACCACCCGTGACGCGGTGGACAGCTACTTTGAAAATGACCGGGGCAAGTACCTCATCATCGACACCGCCGGTATGCGCAAGAAGTCCAAGGTGGACGACCGCATCGAGAAGTTCTCCGTTCTCCGGGCCACCATGGCAATCGAACGCAGCGACGTGTGCGTCATCATGATTGACGCCCAGGAGGGTGTCACCGAGCAGGACACCAAGGTGGCCGGTCTCGCCCACGAGGCGGGCAAGGCCTGTATCATCGTGGTCAACAAGTGGGACGCGGTGGAGAAGGACGACAAGACCATGAAGCGCATGGAGGACGACGTCCGCCGGAATCTGGCCTACATGACCTACGCCCCGGTGCTGTTCATCTCCGCCCTGACGGGCCAGCGGGTGGATAAGCTCTTCGACCTCATCAACAGCGTGGTGAATCAGGCGGCCATGCGCATCCCAACCGGCGTGCTCAACTCCGTTCTGGCCGACGCCCAGACCCGGGTGCAGCCCCCCACGGACAAGGGCCGCCGCCTGAAGATCTACTATATGACCCAGATCGGCGTCAAGCCGCCCCACTTCGTCATCTTCTGCAACGACGCGCGGCTGTTCCACTTTTCCTATCAGCGATATCTGGAGAACCAGATCCGCGGCACCTTCGGCCTGACCGGTACGCCTGTGCGCATTACCATCCGGCAAAAAGGGGATAAGGAGGACTAAGTATGTATCAACATCTCAGCGGCGTATTGGACGCATATCCCGGCTGGCTGGTGGTGGCCTGCGCCGGGATTGCCGTAATCTCCTACTTCCTTGGCTGTTTTAACGGTGCGGTGGTTGTGTCCCGGTACATTCTGCGCAACGATGTGCGCAACTACGGCAGCGGCAACGCAGGGCTGACCAATTTCTACCGCACCTTTGGCGGCCCGCTGACATTGGTAGTCATCCTGTCCGACGTGCTCAAGGCCGTCATCGCTGAGCTGTTTGCCATCTGGCTGTTCGGCACTCTGACTCCGCTGCTCATCCCCTTCGGCAAGTACTGGGCTGGACTGTTCTGCCTGCTGGGCCACATGTACCCCTGTATGTTTCAGTTCCGGGGCGGCAAGGGCATCCTGTCCGGCGGCGCCATGGCCATCGTCATCGACTGGCGGGTTGCGCTGGTGGTATGGGGCGGCTTCCTGATCCTCGCCATCCTGACCAGGTACGTATCTCTCGGCTCCTGCTCCACCGGCATCACGTTTCCCATCGTGACGTGGTGCGTTTACCGGGACCCCATCCTGCTGGGCAGCGCCATTATCATCGGCGGCTTGATTCTATGGAAGCACCGGGGAAATATCCGGCGGCTCATTGCGGGCAATGAGTCCAAGTTCGCCTTCCGGAAGAAGGGTGATCCCGTCCCCGCCGCGGCGTCTGAAGCAGTGGTGTCTGCCGTGACCGAAGCGGAGCGGGAGCTGGACAAACAGGCGGAGAAGAAATCAGGCAAAGCCGCCGAAAAGGCTGATGCTTCGGACGAACCCGAAGCGAAAGAAGCTGCCGACGGGCAGTCCGAAGCCCCGGAGGAAGGCTCAGAAACGACCGAACATGACAGCGAACCGGAGGAGAACGAGCAATGAAAACTGCGGTGATCGGCAGCGGCGGCTGGGGCACGGCCCTGGCGCTGGTGCTGGTGGAAAACGGTCACGATGTCACATTGTGGTGCCGTCGGGCCGACAAATGTAAAGAGCTGCGCCGCACCCGTGAGAACCCCTTGCTCAAGGGCGTGCCCCTCCCGGAGGCGCTGAAGCTCACTGACGACCTTGGGATTGCGGAGGGCTGCGGCGTAGTGGTGCTGGCTACGCCGTCCTTTGCCCTGCGGGAGACGGCCCGGCGGCTGGCGCCCCATCTTACGCCGGGGACTGTGCTGGTCAGCGTGTCCAAGGGTATCGAGAAGGACACCTGCCTTCTTCTCCACCAGGTGGTGGAGCAGGAGGTCGGGGATAAGTGCCCGGTGGTGGTGCTGTCCGGCCCCTCCCATGCGGAAGAGGTTGGCCGGGGCGTGCCTACGGCGGTGGTGGTGGCATCGGAGAACCGTACTGCCGCCGAGCTGGTGCAGGATCTCTTCATGAACGAGCGCCTGCGCATCTACACTTCACCTGACATTGTCGGCGTGGAGATCGGCGCGGCCATGAAAAACGTCATCGCCATTTGCGCGGGTTATTGCGTCGGAGCGGGCTACGGTGACAACACCCGGGCCATGCTCATGACCCGGGGCCTGACGGAGGTGGCCCGGCTGGGCGTTGCCATGGGCGGACGAAAGGAGACCTTCGCCGGTCTTGCCGGCGTGGGTGATCTCATCGTCACATGCACATCCATGCACTCTCGGAACTGCCGGGCGGGTATACTCATCGGGCAGGGCGTTCCGGCGGCCGAGGCGGTCACCGGCATGAACGGCGCGGTGGTGGAGGGCTATTACGCCGCGGCCAGTGCCCGGGCGCTGGCAGAAAAGGCGGGGGTAGAAATGCCCATTACTCAGGCCATTTACGAGGTGCTGTACGAAGGCCGGGATCCCAGCACCGTTCTCGCCCAGCTCATGAACCGTGACCGGAAGAACGAGCTGGAGCTGGAAAACTCCTGGATCTGATGGATCGAGTGCAAAAGCGCGCCATGCGATGCATGGCGCGCTTTTTGTTCCGCCGGATCGAAAAACCGGCAGAGAGGGACGCAAAAACGCCTCGTGCCAAAGCACGAGGCGTTTCAGTTTGAGATATTCAAATCAAACAGCACGGGTGACCTTGCCGGAACGGAGGCAGCGGGTGCACACATAGACGTGCTTGGGGGAACCATCGACCACAGCCTTGACGCGCTTGACGTTGGGCTTCCAGGGACGGTTGGAGCGGCGATGAGAGTGGGAAACCTGAATGCCGAAGTTCACACCCTTACCACAAAACTCGCACTTGGCCATATTGACTAACCTCCTCGCTGGTTGAAAATACTAAACGACATCGACTAATATAATAACAGGTGCGCAAGAAAAAATCAAGTGTGAATTTGCGGATTCTTATGTTTTTTTCCGGAAAGATCTATGGTATAATAGCCGCAAAGCGGCTGCCGGATCGGAATGCCCTCTTTAATGGGCGGGCAGCCGGAGCAAAGACGGTGTGGGATTCCGGGAAGCCGGGCTTCACGGGAATCTCAGCCGCATTTGCCGAACCGGGACCGAACCGCGAGGGCGCGGGGTCTCCGGCGGCGTCTGCCGGACGGCAGAGGAAAGGAAGTGTCAGTGATGGCGAGATCGCAGAGCGTCAAACTCGGCAAGCTTATCGAGCGGTTCAATCTGGAGGTTTTGCTGGGCGCGGAGGACTACGAGAACCGTCAGGTCTCTGCAGAGGACGTGAATCGTCCCGGATTGCAGCTGGCTGGTTTTTTTGATTATTTTGATGAGAAGCGACTTCAGGTTATTGGCCTTGTGGAGACGTCTTACCTGGAAAAGGTGTCCCACGAGGAGCGGGAGCAGGCCTTTGCGCGCCTGTTTCAGTACGATTTTCCGGCGCTGATCCTGTCCCGGGGGCTGGAGCCATACCAGGAGTGCATGGACATGGCAAAGAAGTACAATAAGACCGTGCTTCGTACCAACGAGACAACCTCGGAGTTCATGAGTTCCCTCATTGCCTACCTCAAATGGTTCATGTCTCCCTGCATCACCCGCCACGGTGTGCTGGTGGAGATCTACGGCGAGGGCACCCTGCTGCTGGGCGAATCCGGCGTGGGCAAGAGTGAGACAGCCATCGAGCTGGTCAAGCGCGGTCACCGCCTCATCGCAGACGACGCGGTGGAAATCAAGCGGGTGGCGGCCAATCGGCTGGAGGGCACCGCGCCGGAACTGATCCGGCACTATATTGAGCTGCGGGGCATCGGCGTGGTGGATGTCCGCCGCCTGTTCGGCATGTCCGCCGTCAAGAAGGAAGCCAACATCGATCTGGTTATCAATCTGGAGACGTGGAAGGACGGCGCGGTGTACGACCGGCTGGGCGCGGAAAATCTCTACACATCCATTCTGGATGTAAACGTCCCGACGCTGACCATCCCGGTGAAGCCGGGCCGGAATCTCGCCATCATCATCGAGGTGGCCGCCATGAACAACCGAAACAAGAAGCTGGGCTACAATGCGGCGGCGGAATTCACCAAGCAGGTGAATCAGCATTTCGATCAGGCCATGGCACAGAACAATCTGAAATTCTGAGTGTGCGTGAAAGCGCATAAAACAGGCTCCGGCGGGAGCCGGGCAAAATCTATCAGGAAAGGAAAAGATGACAGCCCAAAGCGGCAGATACGCGTTTGGTTGTCTCATGGGACATTCATATGTGCGGCATCGTAGGTTATATCGGAAAAGAGGAGGCGGCGCCCATCCTGCTGGATGGACTGGCCCGTCTGGAATATCGCGGATACGACTCCGCGGGCGTGGCGGTCTTTGATGGGACGAAGCTGGAGGTGGCCAAGGCCAAGGGTCGGCTTCAGGTGCTGTCTGATCTCATTCAGGGCGGCGCGGCTATTCACGGGCAGATTGGTATCGGGCACACTCGCTGGGCCACCCACGGGGCGCCGTCCGATGTTAATGCCCACCCGCAGGTGAGCAGGAGTGGCCGGATCGCCGTGGTGCACAACGGCATTATTGAAAATTACGCGGAACTGAAGGAATTTCTTGTCAATCAGGGCATCGTCTTCGAGTCGGAGACGGACACCGAGGCGGTAGCCCAGCTGGTGGAGTATTTCTACGAGGGTGACATTCTCAAGGCGGTGGGCGAGGTGCTCCGCCGCATCGAGGGCTCCTACGCGCTGGGCATCATCTGCGCCGACGAGCCGGACCGCATCATCGCGGCCCGGAAGGACAGCCCGCTGATCCTGGGCCTGGGCGACGGCTGTCAGTTCCTGGCGTCCGACGTCACCGCCATCATCAAGCACACCCGGGATGTCATCTATATGGAGGACGGGGAACTTGCGGTGCTCACCCGGGAGGGCGTCCAGTGCTACAACCATCTGCTGCAGCCGGTAGAGAAGGAGATTGCTCACGTGGACTGGGAGATCGACGCGGCAGAAAAGGGCGGCTACGAGCATTTCATGTTCAAGGAGATCATGGAGCAGCCCGAGGCTCTGCGCCGGGCCATCTTCCCCCGGATCAAGGACGGCAAGGTTGATTTCGAGGATTTCGGACTTGACGAGGACTATATCAGGAATATCAGCAAGATCTACATCGTTGCCTGCGGTTCCTCCTATCATGTGGGCATGGTGGGCAAGTACAATCTGGAGCGGCTGATGCGCAAGCCGGTGGAGGTGGCACTGGCCTCCGAGTTCCGTTACATGGACCCCATCGTGGATGAAAATACCCTCGTGGTTGTCATCAGCCAGTCCGGCGAGACGCTGGACACCATGGCCGCCCTCCGGGAGGCCAAACGGCTTGGTGCGAAAATTCTGTCCATCGTCAACGTGGTGGGCTCGTCCATTGCCCGGGAGTCGGACGTGGTGCTTTACACATGGGCCGGGCCGGAGATCGCCGTGGCCACCACTAAGGCGTACTCCACCCAGCTTGCGGTGGTGGATCTGCTGGGACTGTATTTCGCGGAGAAGCTGGGCACCGTGGCGCAGGAGCGGTATGATCGCGCGGTGCAGGAGCTGCTGATGCTGCCCGCCAAGATGGAGCAGGTGCTGGAAAAGAAGGAGAAAATCCAGTATTATGCATCCCAGTATTTCAACCATGACTCCGTGTTTTTCATTGGCCGGAACGTGGACTATGCACTGGGTCTGGAGGGTTCCCTGAAGCTCAAGGAAATCTCCTACATCCACTCCGAGGCATATGCCTCCGGAGAGCTGAAGCACGGCACCATCTCCCTCATCGAAGACGGGACACTGGTACTGGCGCTTGGGACTTACGGCAAGCTCTTTGACAAGGCCATGAGCAACGTTGTGGAGGTCAAGAGCCGCGGCGCGGACGTGCTGGCGCTGGTGACGGAGGATCACGAGGAGGAAATGGGCAAGGTGGCCAACGGTCTCATTACCATTCCGACCACGGACGAACTGCTGTTGCCGTCGCTGGGCGTAGTGCCCCTCCAGCTGTTCGCCTACTATGTGGCTCTCCAGCGCGGCTGCGACATTGACAAGCCGCGCAATCTGGCAAAGAGCGTCACGGTGGAATAAAAACAGGCCGTCGCAGCCGCGCTGGCCGCGCCGGGTGGCGCGTACAAGCATTTTGGCGGAGCCAAAATCTTGGCGGAGGGTCGGCTTTGCCGACCCGAGCATTAAAATCAAAAGGGGTCCCCGCGGGCTATGCCCGTGGGGGGCTGCGACATTGACAAGCCGCGCAATCTCGCAAAGAGCGTCACTGTAGAGTGACCTCACGTACATCAACATAAAAAACACAGCCGGGCGGGGAAAAAGTTCATCAAACTTTTTCCCCGCCCGGCATTGCTATTGCGCCGGACAGGCGCTATACTGGACACAGAACAAGGCAGAGTAGGATCACGCGTGTTGTCCCCATACGGGGCCAGTGCCGGCGGGACGGGGAGTTGTCCGCCGGACGAAAAGCGATTGCTTGCAGTGCGTGCTCCGCATCCCGCTGCCGCATAAGCGGAGCGTTTGGACTTCTCCTTTGTGCGGCATTTCCCGTTACGGGACTGCCGAACACACAAAGGAGGTTTTTTATGCAGATCTACAAGACCCCGTTTTCCCGTGCCTATTGGCGGGACGCGCTGGCGGATTTCAAGAAGGTTCGCACGCTGGTGTTTTCCGCCCTGATGGTGGCCGTGTGCGTGGCACTGTCCTATCTCCGCTCCGTGCCCATCATCAACAACATCAGGGTCACATGGGAGTTTCTGGGCCGGGCGCTGTGCGCCATGGTGTGCGGCCCGATGAATGCCATCGCCTTCGGCGTGGCGGAGGACACCGTCAGCTATTTCATGAACCCCGACGGCGGCTATAACCCATTCTACATCCTGACCACCGTGCTGGCCATGGTGACCTACGCTCTGCTGCTCTACCGGACACGGGTGACGGTGCGGCGTATCATTCTGGCAAAGGTACTTACCAACCTCCAGAACGTATTTCTCGGTTCGCTGGGTACCTACCTTTTCTACTCCACCAAAGGGTATTGGGTCATCGTAGGCGGCAGCGCCGTCAAAAACGCCATCATGTGCCCGGTGCAGAGCATCATGCTGATCAGCCTTTTCGGCGTTATGATGCCTGTTCTCATCCGCATGGGTCTGCTGTCCACCGAAGCGAACGGGTTGGGGTCATCCCGGCTGCTGAAACGGCTTCGTGGCAATAAGGCCGGTCAGGCATAATAAAAAATCATGTCCGCACACCTTCTGGAAAGAGGGAGTGCGGACATGCCGTTTCTGCAGAAGCTGAGCAGCACAATCTGGGTTGTGTCCGTGCTGCTGGTGCCGTTAAGGATATCAGTCCAGCACAGCAAACTGGAATACGTTGTAGAAACCGATGCAGATGATGACCGCCAGCAGGCCCCGCAGCAGCACCTCCACCTGACGGGTGGAGAGCCGCTTGGAAATGGCAGCGCCCACGATGGCGCCCACCACGCCGCCTGCCGCCATCAGCAGCAGGGAGAGCCACTCGAAGTCCGGCACGGTGTGGGTGGTCAGCGCGGTGATGATGCTGGATGCCTGAGAGAACAGAATGATGTAAATGGAGTTTTTTGCGGCGGTCTTGGCGTCCATGGAGAAGAACAGGAACAGTACCGCCACATTGCATGGGCCGCCGCCGATGCCGAGGAAGGAGGAAATCGTGCCCAGCGCAAGGCCGATGACCAGTGCAACGGGAATGCTCTTTGTGTGGTAGGACTTGAGCTTGTCTTTTTTGCAGATGTAGATGAACACCAGAATGTTGAGGATACTCAGCAGCACGGCTTGAATGAGGCCGAGGGTGCTCTCATTTTCAAAGGTGCGGCGCACCAGCTCGAACAGCCACTTGCCGATGAGACCGCCAGCCACCGCGCCCAGTGCCAGCGGAGTGCTGGTGCGGATGGAGAGCTGCACGCCGTTGCCCCGGGTGCGGATGAGGGATGCTATGGACATGGAAAACACCGTGCAGCCGGACAGAAAGCTGATAGTGCTCACGGGCAAAATGCCGAAGGCGTCCAGCACGGGTTTGATAATCACGCCGCCGCCGAATCCGGCGATAGCGCCGAAGGTGGAGGCAATGAAGCAGATCAGGAACAGGATAAAAGACATGGGTGACACTCCTTTTCTCTCTAACCGGAGGTCCGGCCTGCCGCAAAGGGCACAATACATATGTAACCACGATGTCCCGGCAATGTCAAGGCGGTCGCCGCGGCGATTCCAAATCGGAATATCAATGCATCCCCGCTATCAGCTGGGGCAATGGGTACATCGCCTTAGAAGTCAAGAAAACAATCAGATATACAGCTCCCGCGTAATTGGGCGCAGGGAAGGGCAATAGGAGCCAACTGCCGAGGACTTCTCAGCGGTTGGCTCTTTTGTTTTTGTTTAGCAATGAAATCCTGCATTTGCGAAAGATTGCCTGATTTGGCAAACCGTTGCGGGCGTAAGAAAAACCGGGAAACCATTGCGGTTTCCCGGTTTCTTAATTTGCCTTGTGTTGACGAAAAAGATGCACCCACCTCAAAACCCCATTTCACCAAATCGAAGCCCAGCGAAGCGGGTTCGATTTGGAAAGGAGGAGCAGCGAAATGAGTGCGCTCTGACTTTTATAAAAAAGTCGGAGCAAGCGGTATGAAGCTTGCTCCGACGTGGCGCAGCGGGAGGGATTCGAACCCTCGGACGGCTTTTGACCGTCACACGATTTCCAATCGTGCTCGTTATGACCTCTTCGATACCGCTGCAAGTCGGTTTCGGTCAGCTGCCTCGTTTGCGACAGCATTGATTATTATATCAGCTTTTTTTCGCTTGTCAAGAGGAAAATCCCTCACCCGGAAAGTTTTTTGCAAAGACCGGGAATTTGGGGAAAGCAGCCGGGAAAGTGAGACGCCCGCTCGTCGATCCAGTCCCGGCGGATGGGTATTTCCACTCCGTTTTTTCGGTGGGAACGGAAACAATGTTCGCCCCATTTCAGCCGGGACTGCCGGTGCTGCCTGGCTCCGCCGGAGGACAAGGTGAGCCAGGCAGCTGGAATCGGTGGGGGATGCCCCCGGATCTGTGACGGTAGTATAGTGCGGAACCGAGGTTTTCGCACTTGACGGCTTCGGAAAATCCGGGTATGCTGTTTGTGAAAATAATCTGCACCAACGTGCGGAAATACAGAATTGGAGGCGCCATATGAAAGCAGTCATCATTGAACAGTTCGGCGGGCCGGAGCAGCTCGTTTACACTGACATGCCCAAGCCCGTGCCGCAGGGAGACGAAATTCTGGTGCGCAACGAGATGATCGGTGTGGGCAAACCCGATTACCTCATGCGCAGCGGCAACGACCCTTATCTGCGGGACAAGCTGCCGCTCATCGTCGGCAACGAGAGCGCCGGTATCGTGGAGGCTGTTGGCCCCGACGTGAAGCACATCAAGGTGGGCGATGCGGTGTCCGTCCTCAACGGTACGGGCTGCGGCTCTCACGCGGAGTACTCCTGCGCTCAGGAGCGGTTCGCTCTTGTTCTGCCGAAGGGTCTTTCCCCCGCGCAGGTGCCTGGAGTGCTGAACCTTCAGGTTGCATACGCCCTGCTCAACGACGTGGGCCGGGGCACCGACGGGCAGTCCCTTTACATCTCCGGCGCGGCGGGAGGTATTGGCACCACCCTCATCCAGATGGCCAAGGCGAAGGGCATGGACGTGGTGGCCAGCGCTTCCACCGACGAAAAGTGCGCGGTGCTGCGGAGCATTGGTGCGGACTGTGTTTTCAACTATAAGACGGTGGACGTTAAGGAGACCATCCTGAACCATACCAACGGCCGGGGCGTGGATCTCATTTACGACCAGCTCTGCGGGCCGGATTTTGCCAAGCAGTTTGACTATCTGGCAGATTTCGGCCAGATTGTGCTGTACAACTGGCTCAAGGGTTCTCCGGAGCTGGACCAGCTGGACACTATTATAAAGCGGGCGTGGCACGGCAATGCCGTCCGGGCCTTTTCTTTCCACGCCTTCGACGACAAGCGGGAGCGCCGCATCGCCAATGCGGAAAAATGTTTCCAGATGGTGCTGGATGGGCAGGTGAAGCCTGTGGTGGACTGCGTTCTGCCGCTGTCCGAGGCACGGCAGGCCCACGAGCGGCTGGATTCCGGCAAGGCTATCGGCAAGATCGTCCTCAAGCCCTGACGGAATTACAGAATAAAAAAAGCGGAAACGTGCCAGGCCCGGCTGAACGCCGGGCCTGGCACGTTTTGTAAAAAGAGAACCACCGGCATAACCGGTGGCGGGGTGTGCCGAAAACCTCATAGAGTTTCGTCGCTGCTGCGGTGAAAGGGAAAAATCTGTTTTCTGCCGGGACACGTAAGCGGCAGAAAACAATTCTGCAAAGATCAGGCTTTTTTCACTTTTTTGAACTCTGTTTTTGCATATTTGCACCATGACGCCAGTACGCACTCGCCGCATTTGGCGGTGCGGGCGGTGCACACCGCCCGCCCGTGGAGTACCAGCCGGTGGCAGAAGTTGTTAGACTCATCCGGCGGCAGAATTTTGCGGAGTTGCTGCTCCACCTTGGCGGGATCCCTGGTGCCGTCGGTGAGACCCAGCCGCCCGGTGATGCGAATGCAGTGAGTGTCTGCCACCACCACGCCGGGAGTCCTGAAAATGTCGCCGAGAATAAGGTTGGCCGTCTTGCGGCCCACGCCGGGCAGCTTCAGCAGATCCTCCATGGTACAGGGCACCTTGCCGCCGTAGTCCCGCAGCAGCATCTGGGCGGACAGCACCATATCCCGGCTCTTGCCCCGGAAAAATCCGCAGGAGTGGATGTACTCGCCCACCTCCTCTGGGTCAGCCTCGGCAAAGGACTCCAGCGTGGGGAAACGGGCGAACAGGGCGGGGGTCACCTTGTTCACCCGCTCGTCGGTGCACTGGGCGGACAGGCGGACGGCAAACAGCAGCTCGTAGTCCTTTGCATATTGCAGGGAGCAGATGGAGTCCGGATACGCCTCCTTCAAAGCGTTGACAATGGAGATAATATCGGCTTTTTTCATGGAGATCACCTCGTAAATGTCCGCGGGCTGCCGGAAAACCCGCCTTTTCCGGCGAAAAACAGGGCGATTGTCTGTTTGTCGGATTATAACATGATTTCATTGAAAATGCGAGAGGATTCTCCCGGAAATACAATTGTGTTTGCTGCAGAAACCATGTATAATATGTACAGCCGAAAATTTGCATCGAAAGGCGGAATGAAGATGATTTTGGAATACATGGATTTCGTGTCTCAGTTTGATCCCGAGGTGGGTGCGGCCATCCGGGCGGAGTATCAGCGTCAGAGCGACAACATCGAACTCATTGCGTCGGAGAATATCGTGTCTGAGGCAGTGCTGGCCGCGGCGGGCAGCGTTCTCACCAACAAGTACGCCGAGGGCTACCCCGGCAAGCGGTACTACGGCGGCTGCCAATGCGTGGATGCGGCGGAAGATCTGGCCATTGCCCGGGCCTGCGAGCTGTTCGGCGCGAAGTTCGCCAACGTGCAGCCCCACTCCGGCGCGCAGGCCAACTATGCGGTGTACATGGCCCTGTGTGAGCCGGGTGACACGGTGCTGGGCATGAATCTTGACCACGGCGGCCATCTGACCCACGGCAGCCCCGTAAACTTCTCCGGCAAGTATTTCAACATCGTCTCCTACGGTGTGGATGAGAAGACCGGGCGCATCGACTATGACGCGCTGGAACAAACGGCGAAGGAGTGCCGTCCGAAGATGATCGTGGCCGGGGCGTCCGCCTATCCCCGGATCATCGATTTTGAGCGTTTCCGCACTATCGCCGACGAGGTCGGTGCCTACCTGTGGGTAGATATGGCCCACATTGCCGGCCTTGTGGCCGCGGGTCTGCATCCGTCCCCCATTCCCTATGCCCACGTGGTGTCTACCACCACCCATAAGACCCTCCGGGGCCCCAGAGGCGGCATGCTGCTCACCAACGACGCGGATCTTGCCAAGAAACTCAACTCCGCCATTTTCCCCGGCTCCCAGGGCGGCCCCCTCATGCACATCATCGCCGCCAAGGCGGTGGCGCTGGGCGAGGCTCTCAAGCCCGAATTCAGGATTTACCAGCAGCAGGTGGTGAAAAACTCCGCAGCGCTGGCCGACGGCCTGATGAAGCGGGGCATGAAGCTGGTGTCCGGCGGTACGGACAACCACCTGTCCCTCATTGACCTGCGGGACATGGGTGACCTGACCGGCAAGGAGCTGGAGCACCGCCTGGATGAGGTACACATCACCGCCAACAAGAACAAGGTCCCCGGCGATCCCCGCTCTCCCTTCCAGACCAGCGGCCTGCGGGTGGGCTCT
>CAYNEH010000025.1:10794-13951 GCA_964396195.1 uncultured Oscillospiraceae bacterium | reverse complement strand
AGCTGTCGGCCAGTACATGAGCCGCTCCGCCTGATACGTGCTCGGGTCGAGGGTATTTATCGGAACTATGTTCCGGCGTAAAGCAACCCAGCGACCGCACCATCCGCGACATCTGCGTAGCGTTTAATGTAAATGAGACGTGGCTGCGCACGGGCAAGGGCGATATGTTTAATAAGGTTACGCGCGATGAGCAGATTACACAGTTCGTCGAAGAGGTGCTGCGGGAGCAGGATGACTCCTTCAAGCGCCGTTTCGTTTCCGCACTCTCTCAGCTAGACGTGACCGGCTGGGCCGCGCTTGAGCAGTTCGTGCAGAACATTATCGCAGAGCGCGAAAAAAAAGCCGAGCCGCCAAGCACTCAATCCTATCCCTCACCTGATCAAGACACGGATAAAAAATAGAATGCCTGCCCTGTCATTGGAAAGGCATCATTTTCAAAACCTCAGGCGGAAAATCTGCCCGCCGGGGCGGGCAGATTTGGACCTGCTCTTACGCGCGCGCATGCGCGCACAGCCGCGTCAAGGTAGAACCTAATTTACTACGTAAATTAGGTCTCCACCTTGACCCGGCCAAGCGGCTTTCCTGTGTATAATAGCGGCAGATCCGGCAAGTCCGGTCAAATTAAAAGGAGGCTGTTCTTATGTACGTAAACAAATTCTGCTGGTGCGGAACCATCAAAGACTTCCTCGACCTCGACCCCGCCGCGTGGCTGGAGCAGATGAAGTCTGCCTACCCTCACGTGTCCCCATACCCCCTGAGTGATGGTCAGGTCGCGGCATGGGCGGATAGCTGTGCGGTTCTTCACCGCGCTCTGCCCGCCCTCAAGCCCGGGTACGAGCATCTTCACCTGATCTTCGAGTACGGTCTGCCGTACAGGATGAACCCGGAGACAGGTGACGTCGCGGACAGAAACCGTGCCTGCTACGCAGACTGTATCGTCGTCAGTAATGCCGCCGTGGTTGTGCTGGAGTTCAAGCAGTTCTCCGAACCCCTGCCCTGCCACGCATGGGAGGCCGTGCGGTACCGCAATCGTCTCCAGAGATACCACGATCAGTCATGGGGAAAGCGCAAGTGGGGCATTCTGGTTCCCACTCACTCCACAGGTCTCCGGGAGAAGGTGTACCGTCAGGTCAATACCCCCAAAGGGCCCATCGAGAAGTCCATTCCCCGTATCACCGCCTGCTCCCCTGACCGTCTGGCCGAGGAACTGGAGTACCAGCTGTGGAAAGGGCTAGGCCCCAGGCCGGTTGGCTCCATTGTGCAATGGCGGGAGTCTGGGTATTCCTATCACAAGCACTGAAAGGAGAATAACTGATGGAGAAAGTATACAAGCGCTACTGTGACAACGGCTGCCCCTACGGCCAGACCGACGCATTTTGCATTCTGTCCCGCCAGCTCAGCTGCCCCATTGACGAGATGTACCAGAACATTCTGGTCTACCAGTCCGGCGAAACCCGCTGTGCCTGGTGCTCATGCGCATCAGACACATCCCCCAGCTCCCGTTGGCCCGCGCAGGGGCACTGCGGTCAGTGTCCCCAGTTCTGCCCTGCCTGCAATGCACCGCACAATAAGGGCAAGACGTAACACATAAAAAAGCCGCCCCCTGCTGGCACAGGAGGCGGCTAAGCACCCAACTTCCGACAAGACACACCGGGCAAGGGAGGACCTATCAGACTGCGGATGACCCCGGACACGCCCCCGAGGGGGGAGATCACGAGGCGTCCTCATTGTACCAGTCTGGCAGGCGAAATACAAGGAGGAATTTTTATGGCAAAGGAGAAAACAAAACAGAAGTATCTGACCAAAGCGATCACATGCCCCGACGGTTCGCGCAAGTATATCCGCGCAAAAACTCGCGCCGAGCTTGAGCGCAAGGCGAACAAGTTCCGCGTTGAGCTGGGCATGGGCATCCACGTCAACGATAGTACCAGCGTAGCGGAGTGGGCACAGACGTGGGTGGATGTGTACAAGCGGCCCCAGCTTGAGGACAAGTCCATATCGAACATTCTGGTCCAGTTGAACTGCCACATTCTCCCGGTCATCGGGGCCATGCGTCTGCGTGATGTACGCCCCACGGATTGTGCCGCCGTCATGGCGCGGATGTCGGGGGCGAAGAAATCCACGGCAAATCTCGCCCGCACGGTTATGCGGGCCATGTTCGAGTGTGCCGTGGAGAACCGTCTGATCGTCTCGAACCCCGTAACCCGCCGCGTTGCCGCGACCGGCGCTCCGCCGAAGGAGCGGGTACCGCTTACCCGGGAGCAGCTGGAGCAGGTCTGTGCAGCGGCGAAGACCCGTGACCCGAATCTCTACACCTTCGTGCTCCTGTGCGGCTATGCGGGGCTGCGGGCCGGAGAGGCGCTCGGGCTGAGTCTGGAGAGTGTGGATCTGAAAACCGGCCTGATCCACGTGCGTGAGCAGTACCGCAGGGAGGTGGGCGGTACGACGGAGAAGTTAAAGACTCCTACCTCTGACCGATACGTCCCCATGCCCCCCGTCTTGCTGGCACACATGACGGCCCTGAAACATGAGCGGACCGGGTATGTCTTTGATGTGAGCCGTTCCAACCTGTACAAAAGCGCAGAAGAGAAGCTCCAGCGGCTCTGTGCGGTCAGTGCAGACGGCTCCCCGCGCACACACCTGCGCACCTCGCGCCCCTATGTGGACTTTTACGTGCACCCCCACCTGCTGCGTCACACGTACGCCACCATGTGCTTTGAGTCCGGCCTTGACGTGAAGGAAGTCCAGTACCTGCTGGGGCACAGCACCATGCAGATGACTATGGACGTCTATGTCCACTACGTTTCCAGTGCCCGTCTCAGCGAGACGGCGCAGAAGATCGAGCAGGCGTTCCCGGCTCCTAAATTGGCTGTAATCGGCTGAGGTAGGCTCGAGAAGGCTGTAGCCCTGTTGCAAACTGTTGCACTTCGGTGCAATCAGAGAACCCCGTATTCCAACGGGCCCAACGTGTTCCGGGAAAATGGGTACTTTTCTTCACGAAGGGGCTGCAGGTATTGGCGCCGTCCGGCGCCTCGCATGGACTCGGGTCAGGACACAGGATGCTCTCTCAGCCGTTGAGCCGCCTTTCGGTGTGCTTCTCAGCACAAAATGATCCGGGGCACAGCGGAAAATCTGCCGCACGGGACGGGCGGATATG
>CAYNEH010000025.1:0-10694 GCA_964396195.1 uncultured Oscillospiraceae bacterium | reverse complement strand
CACAAAATGATCCGGGGCACAGCGGAAAATCTGCCGCACGGGACGGGCGGATATGGGCAAGCCTCTTGCCCCGCAAACGCGCAAAAATGGCCGCAAACGGCGGACATTTTGCGGACGGGCACGCCGGAACAGGGCGATTTCACTGCGCAACGTCAATGGCTGACCGGTTCATGCCGTCACTCTTTTCACGGGTGCGGTTAATTTGCCCGGCCCGGATTTTTTATGTGCGGCAGAGGGAAAATGCCCGCGCGCTGTCACAGTTTGCCGCCCCATCAAAAAATCGGGGCGGATTTTTTTCGAATTAAATTTATTTCCGGCGGAATCTGTGGTATGATGCAAGGCGGTACGCGCGCTGCGCGATATTTTTCCCAAGGAGACCTTTCCCATGAAAATTTCTGAAGCTTCCCGGCCCTTCCTCTTCCGGAAACGGCCGGACAGCCGACTGACCCGGGGCCGCCGGGCGGCTTTCTGGCTGTGGAATATCCTGATTCTGCTGTGCGCGGCGGCGGGGATTACGGGGGTCATGCTGCTGCTGGCCCCGGGGTCCTACGCCCTGTCGGTGTTTGTGGGGTACTTCACCCACCCGGTGCTGTTCCTGCTGAACCTGCTGCCGGTGGCGCTGCTCATGGCGCTGGGCTGGGCGGCCACCGGGCGGCCGTGGGCGGCCTACCTCTTCGGGGCGATTCCCGCCCTGCTGCTGGCCTTCGGCAACTACTACAAGCTCAGCTTCCGGGACGACCCGGTGCTCTTTGCCGACCTGTTCATCTTGGGCGAGGCGGGCAAAATGGCCGGGAACTACAGCCTGTTTCTCAATCTCCGGCTGGTGCTGGTTCTGCTGTGCGCCGTGGGCGGCTTCCTGTTCCTGCTTTTTCTCGTCCGGGGGAAGCCCTCCGGCCGGGCGCGACTCATCACGCTGGCGGCGGTGCTGCTTATCGGCGGCCTTGGCGCGAAGCCCTACCTCAGCGACAGCCTGTATTCGAAAACGGCAGTGAACCTCGACCGACTCAGCCAGTGGTCGGACACCCAGCAGTTTCTCTCCCGGGGAAACATGTACCCCTTCCTCCACTCCATTACCGACGCCTTCCCCGCCGCGCCGGACGGATACAACAAAAAGGAGACGGCGGCGCTGCTGGACGGATACGAGGACGGGGATATTCCGGAGGGCCAGAAGGTCAGCGTGGTTGGCATCATGCTGGAGGCCTTTGCCGACTTCTCCCGCGTTGACGGCGCGGAACCGGCTCCGGATGTGTACGCCGCCTACCATGCGCTGGAGGATGAGAGCTACACCGGCAATCTCATCACCAACATTTTTGCCGGCGGCACCGTGAACACCGAGCGGGCCTTTCTCACCGGCGTGTCCACCCAGTACAACTGGCGGCGGGATACCAGTTCCTACGTCTGGTACTTCAAAAATCAGGGGTACGAGACCTCCGGCGACCACCCCTGCTTCGACTGGTTCTACAACCGGAAAAACGTCAATACCTATCTGGGTTTTGAATCCTACCGCTTCGTGGAAAACTACTACGGACAGTTCTCCGGCAACGATGTGGCCTATGACAGCATTTTCATGCCAAAGCTCACCGAGGATCTGCTGACCCGCATCAAAAGCGGCACGCCCCAGTTTTCCTTCTCCGTGTCCTACCAGGGCCACGGGCCCTACTCCGGCGAGGAGTGCTGGTGGGGCGAGGTGGACGACCTTGTGGGCAACCGGGATCTGGACGACGAGTCCCGCACCATTCTGGCAAACTACTTCGGCTCCGTGAAGGATACGCAGGAGCGGCTGAGCCAGATGGTGGACGAATTCCGGGATCTGGACGAACCGGTGATTCTCATCGTGTTCGGCGACCACAAGCCGTGGCTGGGCAACGGCAGCACCGTCTATCAGGCGCTGGGCGTGAACCTCGACCAGTCCACCGAGGAGGGCTTTTACAACTACTGGTCCACCCGTTACCTCATCTGGGCCAATGATGCGGCCAAGGAGGTACTGGACTTCGACTTTACCGGCGAGGGGCCGGACATCTCTCCCTGCTTCCTGATGGCCCACCTCTTTGACAAGCTGGGCTGGACGGGGGACGCCTACATGCAGGCCCTCCGCCCGGTGTACGGCGCGCTGCCCGTCATTCACGACACAGGTCGGGTCATCACTGCCGACGGCACACTGACCAGCGAGCTCACCGACGAACAGCAGGCGCTGGTTCGGCAGTTCCGGGGCCTTGAGTACTACCGGGCCACCCAGTTTTCCGACTGAGGCGCCGCCGAAGAGATAAGCTGGCAATTTCGGCAGAAAATCGGCTGAATTGCCCATTGCAATGACGGGTATCATTGGGTAAAATGAATATGATCTGACCGGGCGCATGGCCCGATGAAAGGAATGTATTGATTTGATGGACACCAAACAGCTTGCCCTCACCGCCGCCCGCGGACGGCTCCTGGGCCTGGACATGGTGTATGGCGCCGCCTCCGGACATCTGGGCGGCTCCTTCTCCGCCATGGACATCCTGACCGTTCTCTATCAGAACGTGATGAACATCGACCCCGCCGATCCCCACAAGGCCGACCGGGACCGCTTCGTCCTCTCCAAGGGCCACTGCACCCCCGCCCTGTATCCCACGCTGGCACTGCGGGGCTTCTTCCCCGCCGAGGAGCTGAAGATGTTCCGCTCCATCGACGGCCACATGTCCGGCCACGCGGAAATGCACCATGTCCGCGGCGTGGACATGTCCACCGGCTCGCTGGGACAGGGCCTGTCTGCCGCCGTGGGCATGGCTCTGGCGGGCAAGATGGACAGCAAGGACTACCGCGTGTACGCCGTCATGGGCGACGGCGAACTGGAGGAGGGCCAGATCTGGGAGGCCGCCATGGCCGCCGCCAAGTTCAAGCTGGACAACCTCTGTGCCGTGGTGGACGTCAACGGCCTGCAGATTGACGGCAAGACCGCCGACGTCATGCCCACCGAGCCGCTGGACCAGAAGTGGGCCGCCTTCGGCTGGAACGTCATCAAGTGCGACGGCCACGACTACGCCGCCATCCAGAAGGCCTTCGACGCGGCAAAGACCGTCAAGGGCCAGCCCACCGTCATTCTGGCCGCCACCGTCAAGGGCAAGGGCGTATCCTTCATGGAGAACAACGCCGGCTGGCACGGCAAAGCCCCCAACGCCGAGCAATATGCGCAGGCTAAGGCGGAGCTTGAGGCCAAGATCGCCGAACTGGAGGTGCAGTAACATGGAAAATATCGCTACCCGCGCCGCTTACGGCGAGGCGCTGGCCGCTCTGGCCAAGGATTATCCCGAGCTCGTGGTGCTGGACGCCGACCTGTCCGGCTCTACCATGAGCAAGAAGTTCGCCGAGGTCTGCCCTGAGCGGTTCTTCAACATCGGCATTGCCGAGGCCGACATGGCGGGCATCGCCGCCGGTCTTGCCACCTGCGGCAAGAAGCCCTTTATCAACTCCTTCGCCATGTTCGCCGCAGGCCGGGCATGGGAGCAGGTGCGCAACTCCATCGCCTATCCCAGGCTGAACGTGAAGGTCATCGGCTCTCACGGCGGTCTGTCCGTGGGCGAGGACGGCGCCACCCACCAGTGCATCGAGGACTATGCCATCATGCGGGCCATCCCCGGCATGCTGGTGGTCTCCCCCTGCGACGGCCCCGAGATGCGCGCCGCCGTCAAGGCCCTGCTGGACTACGAAGGTCCCGCCTATATGCGTCTGGGCCGTCTGGCGGTGGACTCCGTCACCGACGAGGTGCCCGGCTATCGGTTTGAGCTGGGCAAGGGTGTCACCCTCCGGGACGGCAGCGACGTCACCGTTATTGCAACCGGCATGATGGTGCAGGAGGCAGTGAAGGCTGCTGAGACACTCAAGGCCGAGGGCGTTTCCGTCCGGGTCATCGACATGCACACCATCAAGCCGCTGGACGAGGAACTGGTGCTCAAGGCCGCCCGGGAGACCGGTGCCATTGTCACCAGCGAGGAGGCCAACGTCATCGGCGGCCTTGGTTCCGCCGTGTGCGAGTGCGTGGCCGCCGGCTGCCCCGTCCCCGTGGTGCGCCACGGTGTCAACGACGAGTTCGGCCGCTCCGGTGCCGCCAAGAAGGTGCTGGCCGCCTACGGTCTCACCGCCGACGGCATCGCGGAGTCCGTCCGCAAGGCCCTGGCGCTGAAAAAGTAAGAAGAAACTCCGCCGCATATCTGAATTGCTCCGGATCGGGCAGACAGTGAAAAGCCCCTGCGCAGAAAATATATGGTTTTCAGCGGAGCGGCGCTTCTCATAATAAAATCCCCCCTGATGTAGTTATTATCCTGCATCAGGGGGGATTTTGTCTGTTGTCCGGTTCTTTCGGTTCTGTTCAGGCGGTGATGGTGCAGCCTTAAAGCCCTTGTACTCGAACCTGATTGTCAATTTGGTACGGCGCGGCGTTTTTTGCGGAGCTTACACGAATATGAACTGCACCAGCACCATGTAGAGCAGAGTGCCGCCCACGATGGACAGCATATTGTTGCGCTTCCAGACGTGAACCACTGCCACAGCCACGCCGGCGATGACGGCAGGGGCCCAGCCCGCGGGAGCGGAAAAGCTCATGTTCCGCAGGCAGTAGACGATGAGCATGGCGATGACGGCGGGGGGCAGATACTGTCCCAGATAGAGGATGATGCGAGGAGGATTGCCGCCCCGGCCGAAGAGCAGGAAGGGCAGCGCCCGGGTGAGGAAAGTCACCAGAGCCATGACGGCGATGGCCGCCGCGGCGCGCATAGGGGTCATTGTCCGTCGCCTCCTTTCAGATGCTCCGCCTCAGCGGGCTTGTCCAGCATGGGACGGGCCAGCAGCAGACCCGCCACCAGCAGCCCCAGCGCGGGGATGAGAAACCGTCCGCCGTCCGGCCCCAGCCACAGCAGGCACACCAGCGTGGCTCCTGCCCCCAGCAGCGCAGGGAAATGCCGGTCCGCCGACCGCCACTGATCCACGGCGATGACGATGAACAGGGCGGTCATGGCAAAGTCGATGCCATCGGTGTTGATGGTGATGAGGGATCCGGCCACGGCGCCCAGCAGGGATCCGGCCACCCAGTAGATATGGTCGAGGACGGCGATGGCAAAGTAAAAGTCCTTCTCATCCACGCCCTCCGGGGCATGAACCCCGGCCAGCAGGGCGTAGGTTTCGTCGGTGAGGGAGAAGATCATGTAGATTTTCCGCCAGCCCATGCCCTTGAACTTTTCCAGCATGGACAGACCATACACCAGATGGCGGAAATTGATGACCAGCGTCAGAAAGGCCACATCCGCCAGCGGTGAGGCGTTGTCCAGCAGACTCACGCCCAGATACTGGCCGCTCCCGGCGTAGATGGTGACGCTCATGGCTACCGACCAGAGCGGGTTGTAGCCAATGGCCGACAGCATCCAGCCGAACACCACGCCGATAGCCAGATAGCCCATCAGGACGGGGACGGTGTACGGAAAGGCGGCGGCCAGAGTCTTGCGCTTCATGGAGATCCACTTCCTTGTGAAATGCAAAATACGTTTTGTTTGTTTATTATACGAAAGAAAACCGCGGGTTGCAATGCGTGTAAATTCATAGTTTGTACATTGTAAAGAGAATAAACTTTGGCTATAATGAGTCCATGAGGTGAATTTCATGAAACGTCTGCTATTTATATACAATGCTCACGCCGGGCGGCAGCGGATCCGGAACAGCCTTGCCGATATTCTGGACGTATTTGCCCAGGCTGGCTATGAGATTACCGCCCACCCCACTCAGAGCCATGGCGACGCCATAGAGACGGCGGCGGCCAGCGCGGGTTATGACCGGGTGGTGTGCTGCGGCGGCGACGGGACGCTGAATGAAACTGTGTCCGGCCTGATGAGCATCCCGGAGGAGTCCCGGCCGGCACTCGGGTACATCCCCGCCGGGTCCACTAACGATTTTTCCCGGAACCTGAACCTGCCGAAGGATCTGACGCAGGTCGCCGCGGCGGCCTGCGGCGGCGTGCTCCGCCCCTGCGACCTCGGCCGGGCGGATGGCGGCTTTTTTACTTACGTGGCGGCCTTCGGGCTGTTTACCGACGTGTCCTACGCCACGCCTCAGGCGGCGAAAAACCTGCTGGGGCATTTCGCCTATGTCCTTCAGGGGGCGGGCAAGCTGTTCAATGTGCCCAGCTTCCACATGAAGGTGGAGAGCGCCGAGGGCTTCGTCACCGAGGGCGACTACATCTACGGTATGGTAAGCAACACCGTGTCCGTGGGCGGACTGATGAACCTACCCCGGGACGTGGTGAAGCTGGACGACGGCAAGTTCGAGGTACTGCTGGTGCAGGAGCCGAAGAACCTCTTGGAATGGCAGGAGATTCTGACCGCCCTGACCAGCCAGGCACTCATAGGCAACACCGGCATCGTCACCGGCTTTCAGACGGAAAAGGTCACGTTTACCTGCGACAAGCCCGTGGCGTGGACGGTGGACGGCGAGTTCGGAGGCGAGCGGGCGGTGACGCAGGTGGAAAACCTGCCCCGGGCCTTTGTGCTGGCTTGCGGAGAATAAACCGAAAAACAGAGAGCGCCCCGCCCGGCCTTGCCGGAGCGGGGCGCTTTGCCGCTTCTGCGGGGGTTATTACTCCACGGGGACAACCCAGCCGTAGGGATCTGGCTCGATGCCCCACTGGATGCCGGTGAGAGTGTCGTACAGCCGCTGGGTGACCTGGCCGATGTGACCGCCGCTGACAATGTCCTTCTCATCGCCCATGGCCAGCTCGCCGATGGGAGAGACGACGGCGGCGGTTCCGGTGCCCCAGGCCTCCTCCAGCTGACCGCTGCGGGCGGCGTCGAAAAGCTCCTTGGCCTCGATCAGGCGCTCCTCCACGGGCATGCCCCAGTCCCGGAGCAGCTCGATGCAGCTCTTGCGGGTGATGCCGGGCAGAACGGAACCCGTGAGGGCGGGGGTGATCACCTTGCCGTTGATCTTGAACATGACGTTCATGGCGCCGACCTCCTCCACGTACTTGCGGTGGACGCCGTCCAGCCACAGCACCTGAGAGTAGCCGTTCTCCTCGGCGCGCTCACCGGCGCGGATGGAGCAGGCGTAGTTTCCGCCGCACTTGGTGTAGCCGGTGCCGCCCTTGACGGCGCGGACGTCCTCGGTTTCCACGTAGATCTTCACGGGGTCGAGGCCCTCGGCATAATAGCTGCCCACGGGGCAGAGAATGATGGCGAACAGATAGCTGTGGGAGGCGTGGACACCCAGAGACGCGTCAGTGGCAAAGACGAAGGGACGGATATACAGGGACGCGCCCTTCTTGTGGGGTACCCACTCCTTATCGACGTTCACCACCGTCTTGACGGCCTCCACGAAGAAGTTCTCGTCAATGGGGGGAATGCACATACGGTCGCAGGAGGAGTTGAACCGGCGGGCATTCTCGATGGGCCGGAACAGCTGGATCTTGCCCTCGGGGGTGCGGTAGGCCTTCATGCCCTCGAACAGCTCCTGAGCATAGTGGAACACCATGCAGGAGGGGTCCAGCATCAGCGGGCCATAGGGGACAATGCGGGCGTCGTGCCAGCCCTGACCGGCATCATAGTTCATGAGGAACATGTGGTCGGTAAAGGTCTTGCCGAAAACGAGGGTGTCGGGATCGGGAAGGGGCTTGCGCTCCTTCGCCAGCGTGATTTTGATGTCAGCCATGTGAAGGACGTCCTTTCAGATTAAAGTGCTAAATGATGCTCCTATTTTAGCACGGCATCCACCGGTGCGCAATGGTGATTTTCACCTTGTTTTTGAGAAATTAGTTTGTTATAATATAATATCTGTTCCATAGCGGCTGTTTCCGGCGCGGGAAGGCGGCGGAAAACGGCCGGGCCGGGGGACGCTCCGGCTGTTCCGGGGGTGGATGAATGAGCAAGAAAAAAGCAAATATCATGGCGCCGAGATTCCGGATGTACTTCGTGTGTCTGCTGGTATTCACGGGGATTACGGCGTTTCTGGGGTACTATTACTGGGCCGTGGGCGAGCTGGCGGTGGTCATCCTGCTGTACGCCTTCTACTGCCGGGCCACCAGCCGCCAGCAGAAAGAGGTTACGAAATACCTCGAAAAACTGGAGGGCAACGTGGATCAGGCCACCCGGTCGGGCATTATGGACTGCCCGCTGCCGGTGGTTGTGTTCCGGCCGGACACGGACGAGGTCATCTGGACCAACAAGCAGTTCCTGAAAATTTCCGGCGAAAAGGACCGGGTGTTCGACCTGAAGCTGTCCGCCACGGTGCCCGGCTTTGACAGCCGATGGCTCATGGAGGGCAAGAGCGCCTGCCCCGGCGAGGTGGAGCTGGGCGGCCACCGCTATCAGGTCTTCGGCCAGCTGGCCCGGATGACCAGCGGCGGCGGGTTCATGGCCACCACCTATTGGGTGGACGTGACGGAGCTTTCCAACACCCGGGACGTTTTTCAGGCCACCCGGCCGGTGGTGGCGGTGCTGCTGCTGGACAACTACGAGGATGCCATCAAGGGGCTGGAGGAATCCGCACGGTCGCTGGTACTCAGCGAGGTGAGCCGTCGGTTCACTCAGTGGACGCAGGACGCGCAGGGCGTATTCTGCCGGCTGGAGCGGGATCGCTATCTGTTCATTTTCGAGGAGCAATACCTCGCCGATTTCAAAGCGGAGAAATTCTCTTTGCTGGACGAGGTCCGGGCCATCGAGACCCCCGGCCGCATCCCCGTGACGCTGTCCATCGGCATCGGCGCGGACGGCGAGAGTCTGGCCGAGCTGTACCAGTTTGCCAACCTGTCGGTGGAGATGGCCCTGAGCCGCGGCGGCGATCAGGTGGTGCTGAAAAACCGGTTCAGCTTTGAGTTTTTCGGCGGCCGCGCCAAGGAGACGGAAAAGCGCACCAAAGTCAAAAGCCGGGTCATGGCTTCGGCGCTGGGCGAGCTGGTGTCCGATGCGTCCTGCCTGTTTGTCATGGGCCACAAGTCTCCGGACATGGATGCCGTGGGCGCGGCGGTGGGTGTGTGCGCCATCGCCCGCAAGCGGGGCATCCCCGCCTATCTCATCCGGGATGAGAAGGACACCCCCGCCGAGGACCTCTACCGCCGGGTGGAGAAGATGGAGGAGTACAAAAACAGCTTTCTGGACACCCAGGAGGCCCTGCTCCGGGCGGATTCCCGGGCGCTCCTCGTGGTGGTGGACACCAACCGACCCGAGCAGGTTCAGAGCAGGGAGATGCTTGCCTCCTGCAACAAGGTAGCGGTCATCGACCACCACCGCCGGGCGGCCACCTATATCGAGGGCGCGGCCTTCAACTTCCATGAGCCTTACGCATCGTCCGCCAGTGAGCTGGTGACGGAGCTCATCAGCTACCTCATGGACCCCGCCGATCTTCTCCGGGGTGAGGCGGAGGCCCTCATGGCGGGGCTGATGCTGGACACCAAGAACTTTACCATGCGCACCGGTGCCCGAACCTTCGAGGCGGCGGCCTTCCTCCGCCAGGCGGGGGGAGACACCGGCGAGGTGAAGAAAATGTTCCAGAACGACCTGTCCGACACCATCGCCAAGTACAGCATCATCCAGAATGCCCGGATGTACCGGCAGGACATCGCCATCGCCCCCGTAGACCACGCCGTGGGCCGGGTGACGGCGGCGCAGGCGGCGGACGAACTATTGAACATCGCGGGGATCAACACATCCTTCGTCCTCTACCCCGACAACGGGCAGGTCATCCTGTCCGCCCGGAGCATGAACGATACGAATGTGCAGGTCATCGTGGAAGCGCTGGGCGGCGGCGGCAACGGCAGCGCCGCCGGGGCTCAGATTCCGGGCAAAACGATGGAAGAGGTCTACCGGCTGCTGCTGGCGTCCATCGACCGTTACTTCGACGGCGACGACGAAGAGAGCGAAACCGTTTGATTTTGAAAATATTCAACTGATTCCAAGGAGGAAATACACAATGAAAGTCATTTTGCAGCAAGACGTGAAAGGTCAGGGCAAGAAGGGCCAGATGGTGGAGGTATCCGACGGATACGGCCGCAATTTCCTGCTGCCCCGGAAGCTGGCGGTGGAGGCCACCGCCGAGAACGTCAACACCATGAAGATGCAGGACAAGGCCAAAAAGGCCCGTGAGGCCGAGGAAAAGGCTCAGGCGCAGGCACTGGCCGAGCAGCTCAAGAGCTGCCAGGTGAAGATTGCCGCCAAGGCCGGCCAGGGCGGCCGCCTGTTCGGCTCCATCACCAGCAAGGAGATATCCGAGGAGCTCAAGAAGCAGTACGATCTGGACGTGAACAAGAGTAAGATTGTCATGGCGGAGCCCTTCAAGGCCTTCGGCTCCTATGAGGTCAAATGCAAGCTGGGATACGAGATCACAGGGACGATCTACGTCCTCGTCATCGAGGGGTAATTGGTCGCCGGTGCCGCGGCGAGGCGACCCTTTCGAATTCGCCGTTACTCCGGCGAAGTAGAGTGGTGCGTCCTGCGGACGCTCCGCTGGGGTGACTTTCTGTCCGCACAGAAAGTCACCAAAGAAGCGCACAGGGGATAATCCCCTGTGTACCCCTTAGAGGGGACTGGCATAGCCTTGCTTGTGCTATGCCGCAGAGGTGCTGCCGACTACTTCGTTAAGACACCGCCCTTCTATTTCCGCTGCCGCTGCTGCGGGTACACACCGGGAACCCGGTGGCGGCTTTTTCTCGACCCCATTTCTTTTGTTTGCGTACAAAAGAAACG